>NZ_JBHUZW010000001.1:0-137926 GCF_042667215.1 Cellulomonas sp. NPDC057328
GTCCGCGGCCGCGGGGGGGGGCCCGGGCGGCGCCGCCCCCCCGCGGCCCCCGGCCGGCGCCGGGTGGTACGGGTGGTGCGGTGGTGCGGGGCGGCGTCCGTCGCGGGACGCCGGCGGGTCCTCAGGCGCGCGGCGCCGGCGGGTTGTCGTGCCGCTCGACGACCTCGCGGTGGGTGGTGTTGGTGCGCTGCGCGTTCGTCGCGATCGCCGCGATGAGCCAGATCAGGCCACCGCCCATGAGGATGTACCCGATCACCGTGAGGTTGATGCCCTCGATCCGGTCGGCGACGCCGAACGAGAGGATCGCCCCGATGACCAGGAGAGTGATGCCTCCTCCGATGCCCATGTCCGCTCCTTCAGCCGGGACCGGGGCGGCGCCCCGGTCGTGGTGCGGGAAGTCTGTCGGTGTCCGGCCCGGCCCGCACCTCGAGCGGTCGGCGGCGCCGGACGCGCGTCCAGCCCGCCGGTCATCCCGCCGGTCGGGCGACGGCCCACGGCCGGTCGACGCGGGCGTGGTCGAGCGCCCAGTCGAGCGCGAGGTCGGCGACGTCCTCCCAGCCGGGTGCGCCGCACGTCCAGTGGTCCCGTCCCGGCAGCTCCTGGTAGTCCGTGACCGCCGGCGAGCGGTGGTAGTGCCGGGCGTTGGACCGGTTCACCGACGGCGGCATGATGTGGTCCTTCTCGCCGGCGACGAAGAGCAGCGGCGCGCGGTCCGCGTCGTAGTCCACCCACGTCTCCTGGTGACCGGGCTTGAAGTTCGCGAACAGCCCGTACTCGAACACCCAGTGGCCGGGCGCGGCGATCGCGTAGCGCTCCCAGACCCGCCGCGACTCCTCCTCGTCGAGCGTGTTGGTGAACGCGTAGTGGAACTCCTCGGGGGTGAACGCGACGGCCGCGCGCCGGTTCGCCGGGTTCTTCAGCGCGGGGAACAGCGAGCGCGCCTGCGACAGCGGGTTGACGCGCACGCCCTCGGTGGGCGCCGAGTCGATCGCGACGCCGGCCGAGCCCAGACCGCGGGCCAGCAGCAGCTGCGTGAGGGCTCCGCCGAAGGAGTGGCCCATGATGATCGGCGGCGTCGCGACGGACTCGACGACGGCCGCCAGGTGGTCCACCGTCTCGGGCACGGTGAGCCGGGCGATCACCTCCGGGTTCTCGCGCAGCGCCTCGACCTCGATCTCGAAGCCCGGGTAGGCGGGTGCGAGGACGGTGTAGCCCTTCGCCTCGTAGTGCGCGACCCAGTCCTCCCAGCTGCGGGGGGTCATCCACAGCCCGTGGACGAGGACGATCGTGTCCGGGCGCGTGCCGGTGGTTCCGGTCATGGCGGTGCTCCTCAGCCGTCGATGAAGGTGAGCAGGTCGGCGTGCAGGCGCTCGCGGTCGGTGTCGGGCAGCGCGTGCGGGCTGCCCTCGTAGACCCGGAGCGTGGCGCCCTCCACGAGCTCGGCGGTGCGCTGCCCGCCGACCGTGAAGGGCACGATCTGGTCGTCGTCGCCGTGGACGACCAGGGTGGGGACGTCGATCGTGGCGAGGTCCGGGCGGAAGTCCGTCGCCGAGAACGCGGCGATGCACTCGTACGCGGCGCGGTGCCCGCACGCCATGCCCTGCAGCCAGAACGCGTCGCGGAACCCCTGCGGCACGTCGTGCGTGCGGTTGTGCCCGAAGAACGGGCCGTCCGCGAGGTCGCGGTAGAGCTGGGCGCGGTTCGCGCGCTCGCCGGCGCGCAGGCCGTCGAACACCTCCCCCGGGACGCCGTCGGGGTTGTCGTCGGTGCGGAGCATGAGCGGCGGGACGGCGCTGACCAGCACCACCTTGGCGACGCGCGCCGTGCCGTGCCGCCCGACGTAGCGGACCACCTCGCCGCCGCCGGTCGAGTGGCCGACGAGGGTGACGTCGGTCAGGTCGAGGTGGTCGAGCAGGCACGCCAGGTCGTCGGCGTAGGTGTCCATCTCGTTGCCGTGCCAGGTCTGGCTCGAGCGGCCGTGGCCGCGGCGGTCGTGCGCGATCGCGCGGTGGCCGTGCTCGGCGAGGAAGAGCGCCGCGGCCTCCCACGCGTCGGCGTTCAGGGGCCAGCCGTGGCTGAGGACCACGGGCGTCCCGCCGGTCCCCCAGTCCTTGTAGAAGATCTGCGCGCCGTCGTCGGCGGTGACGTAGGGCATGGCGGGTACCTCCGGCGGGTCCGGGCGGGTGGGCGGACCCAGCGTCCTGCGGGGACACGGGCGCGTGGACCACGGACGGTGCGTAGTGCCCCGAACACGTCGGTGGCGCGCGGCCGGCGGCCTCAGGCGCGGCCGAGGCGGTCGGCGAGCTGGCGGCGCGAGGAGATGCCGAGCTTCTGGAACACCTTGCGCAGGTGGTAGTCGACGGTGTTGACGCTGAGGAACATCGTCGCGCCGATCTCGGCGTTGGTCCGGCCCGCCGCCGCGAGCTCGGCGACGGTCAGCTCCTGCGGCGTCAGCCCCGCCGGACGCCCCGGCGCGGCGGCGACGGCCACGGTGTCCCCCGCCGCCTCGAGCTCGCGCCGCGCCCGCGCCGCGAACGGCTCCGCCCCGGCGTGGTCGAGGATCTCCGCGGCCCGCCGCAGGTGCGTGCGCGCGTCGGCGCGGCGCCGCCGCCGGCGCAGCCACTCGCCGTGCAGCAGGTGCGCGCGGCCGAGGTCGACCGGGGTGCGGAGCCCGTCGAGCAGCGCGACCGCGGTGCCGAACGCCTCCTCGACGCGGGCGGACGCACTCGCGTCGTCGGCCGCCCGGGCGGCGTCCACCAGCGCCCGGCTGCGCGCCGCCAGCCCCAGCGCCCACGGCGACGCGCACGCCGCCGCCCGCTCCTCCAGCAGGCGCAGCACCCGCTCGCCCTCGTCCAGGCGCCCGCTGCGCACGCAGGCCTCGACGTGGTCCGGCCAGAGCGTCGGGGTGACGTGGAAGAACGGGTCGGCGACGAAGGGCGCCAGCAGGTCGTACGCCTGCGCGTACCGGCCGTCGGCGAGGTCGACCACCGCCAGGCCCGCGAGCGCCGCCGAGTGCACCCCGCCGAACCCCGTGGCGAGCGTCGCCCCGGCGATCGCGTGCACCTGCTCGCGCGCGACGCCCGACCACACCAGGACGGACAGGTTCACGACGTGCTCCGCCTCGTACCCGATCGCGCGGCGCAGCTCGCGCACCTGCTCCATGTACTGCACCGCCCGCCGCGGCGAGCCGTCCGCCGCCTCGACGAGCGCGAGCGCCCACAGCGCGCAGTCGAGCGCCTGCAGGGCGCCCGCGTCGCGCGCGACGTCGGCGCAGCGGGTCATCAGCCGGTGCCGCGCGTCGACGTCCCACACCGCGGTGGCCAGCCCGACGCTGCTCGCGCCGAGGCGCAGGAACGACGCGTCGTCCATCCGCTCGAACGCGTCGAGGGCCGCCCGCACCAGCGGGACCGCCTCGGCGTAGGGCAGGCGCACGAGCGCCCCCAGCGCGCGCAGCACGACCGCCGCGTCGCCGTCGCGCACCCCCGCCCCGGCCGTCAGGCGGCGGCCGACGTCGTCCCAGTCCAGGCCGGTGGCCGAGCGCTCGGCCGGCAGGGCGCGCTCCCACGCGCGCACGAGCGCCGTCTGCTCCAGCTCGGGGTCCTCGTCGTGGAAGAGCTCCGCGGCGGCGAGCATGTCGGCCGCGGCGTGCGTCAGGGCCGGCGCGGCGACGAACAGCGCGTAGTCGGCGTCGACCACCATGAGCCGCCCGCGGGACACCGGGTCGAGCACCTCGTCGTCGATCTCGTCGACCAGGTCCTTCGCGAGCTGCCCGCGGCCGGCGACGAGCGCCGCCTCGGCCGCCCGGACCAGCCGGGCGTACCTGCGGCGGCCGGGCGGGGTCAGGGCCGACGCCTCGGCGAGGACGCGGGCGCGCGAGGCGAACCCGCCGCGGGCCGCGGCCTGGTCGGCCACCAGCTCCAGGCGCTGCGCGACGTCCTCGTCCGTGCCGACCGTCGCCTTCGCCGCGTGCCACGCCGCACGCTCCGGCAGGTCCGTCTTCTCCGCGATGGTCGACAGCGCGCGGTGCACCTGCCGGCGCTCCTTGCCGTGCGCGGCGTTGTACGCGGCCGACCGGACCAGCGGGTGCCGGAAGGCGACCGCACGGCCGCGCTCGACGAGCCCGGCGGTCTCGGCGGCGTCGGCCGCGTCGTCCGCGAGGCCGAGCTCGCGCGCGGCCGCGTCGATGAGGTCGGCGTCGCCCGTCGACTCGGCCGCCGCGACGAGCAGCCAGCGCTGCGCGTCCGCGTCGAGGGCGCGCACCTGCCGCAGGTAGAACTGCTCGAGGTGCCGGCCGATCGGCAGCGGCTCGTCGCCGAACGTCGTCTCCGACAGCCGGCGGACCGTCAGCTCGCCCGCCAGGTCGACGAGCGCGAGCGGGTTGCCGCCCGTGGCCGCAGCCACCTGCACGGCGACGGCCGGGTCGAGGCCCGGCAGGGAGCCCGCGAGCAGGCGGACCGCCGCGTCGGTGGGCAGGCCGCCCAGCCGCAGCGTGTCGATGCCCGCGGTACGGGCCGCGAGCTCGTCGTCCTCGCGCGCGGCGAGCAGCAGGACGGCCCGCTCGGCCTCGAGCCTCCGGGCGACGAACGCGAGCACGTCGAGCGACTCCGGGTCGAGCAGGTGCGCGTCGTCGACCACGCACACGACCGGCCGGCGCTGCCCGGCGACGCCCAGGAGGCTCAGCACGCCGAGCCCCACGAGGAACCGGTCGGGCGGCGCACCGGCCGCCTCCCCCGACGCCACCTCGAGCGCGTGCCGGTGCCGGTCCGGCAGGGCGGGCAGGTGCTCGTGCAGCTGTCGCAGGCACCGCTGCACCGCGGCGAACGGGATCGTCTGCTCGGCCTCGTACCCGTCGACGCGGACGAGCTGCAGACCGCCGGCGTGCGCGCCCGCCGCGTGCAGCAGGGTCGTCTTGCCGATCCCCGCGTCGCCGACGAGCAGCAGCGCGCCGCCGCGTCCGTCCCGCGCACGGCCGACCAGCAGCCCCAGCCGCCGCAGCTCCTCGTCCCGGCCCAGCACGTCCTCGCGCATCGCCCACCACCTGGTCGCCGCACGGCACCCGTCGACGCCGCGCCCCCGGATCGGTCGTCCCGCACTGCGCACGTCCGTGTCGGGACCAGGGCAGCACCGCCATCCTGTCCGTCCGGCCCCGGGTCGCGCCAGGTCCCGCCGGTGCGGCTGTCGGTGCCGGCTGCGACCATCGCCGCATGGCGACCGACTCCGTGCACCTCGGCCAGCACGTCGCGCGCCCCGCGGCCGACGTCTACGCGTTCGCGTCCGACCCCCGCCACCTGCCGCGCTGGGCGTCGGGCCTGGGGTCGGACGTCGAGCAGCGCGACGGCGACTGGTGGGTGAGCACCGACGCCGGGCCTGCCCGCGTGCGGTTCGCGCCGCAGAACCCGTACGGCGTGCTCGACCACGAGGTCCGCACGCCCACCGGCGAGACCGTGCACGTCCCGCTGCGGGTGCTCCCCGACGGCGACGACGCGTGCGAGGTCGTCATCACGCTGCGCCGTGCGCCCGGCATGTCGGACCAGGACATGGCGCGCGACGCCGAGCTCATGCGCGGCGACCTCGCCCGCCTGCGGGATCTCCTCGAGTCGGACGTCGACTGAGGCCACCCAGAAGCTGAGCCGCGCGTGGGAGGCTGCGGACCGTGATCTGGTCCGACCGACGCCGGCGGAAGCGGGCGGTGCGGCACGCCGTCCTGGCCGTCGAGGCCGCGTTCACCGCCGCTCCGGACGTGCCCGACGACGCCACGGAGGACGAGTTCGAGGTGGCGTGCGACGTCGAGGACCTGCTGGCCGTTCTGGCCGGGGGGCTCACGCGGTCCGGCATCGGAACGGGCGCCTACAACGACGTGCTCGCGCTGGTGGGCGCGCTGCTCGCGCGTCAGGGGCGAGGGGTCGACGTCGACCAGGCGGCCCGACTGACGACGCTCCGAGACGCTGTCGTGGAACTCGACGGCTGATCGGCCGACCGGCTTTCCCGCGCCGGCAGCACGACGCCCCGCCGTCCGCGGGTGCGGGCGACGGGGCGTCGTGACGGGCGGATCTGTCAGCCGAGGATCTCCGGGTAGGCGACCGCGTCGTCCCCGGTCCGCCCGAGCACGTGCGTCGCGAGGAACGCCTCGACGGCCTGGTACCAGACCTTCGCGTGCTGCGGCGTGAGCACCCAGTGGTTCTCGTCCGGGAAGTAGAGGAACCGGTGGGCCGTGCGGCCCTCGTCGTCGGCGGGCAGGCCCGACGCGGACAGCAGCTCGTACCAGAGCCGCAGGCCCTCGCCGATGGGCACGCGGTAGTCCTTGTCGCCGTGGATGACGAGCATCGGCGTGACGATGTCGCCGACGAACCGGTGCGGCGAGTTCTCCAGCGCCATCTCCGGCGTCATCTCGCGCTGCCAGTAGTACGACGCATCCGTCGTGGGGCCGAACTGGTCGAGGGCCCACAGGCTCGCGTGCGTGACGATCGCGCGGAAGCGGTCGGTGTGCCCGGCGACCCAGTTGGCCATGTAGCCGCCGAACGAGCCGCCCATCGCGGCCGTGCGGGTGGCGTCGAGGTCCGGCCGCTGCAGCGCCGCGTCCGTCACCGCCATCAGGTCGGTGTACGGCGCGGCACCCCAGGCGCCCCAGCCGCGCTGGACGAACTCCTGCCCGTACCCGGTCGACAGCGCCGGGTCCGGCAGCAGCACCGCGTAGCCCTGCGCGACCAGCAGCCACGGGTTCCAGCGCCACGACCACGCGTTCCAGGAGCCGAGCGGGCCGCCGTGGATCCACAGCAGGAACGGCGCGGGGTCGTCCGCGGACGCGCCGTCGGGCACCGCGAGCCAGGCACGGACGCGCGAGCCGTCCTCGGCCGTCGTCTCGACCTCCTCGAGCCGACCGGGCAGCGCGGGCAGCGGGGCCGGCGCCGGCAGGGGCGTCGCCGCGACCGGCGCGCCGCCCTCGAGCGCGGCCGCCAGGTCGATCCGGACGGGGTGTGCCGGGGCCTCGTACGACGTGCGCAGCGCGTAGGCCGTGCGGCCGTCGGGAGCCACCTGCACGTCCGAGAAGGCGGCGTCGTCGCTGGTGAGGCGCGTCACAGCGCCGGAGCTCAGTTCCACGTGGAACATCGGCGCGCGGCCGTCGTCGTCGGCCGTGACCAGCAGGCCGTCGGACGTCGGCAGCCACACGACGGCGCCGGGCCAGCGGTCCCAGTCGGCACCGAGCCGGCGCGGCTCGCCGCCCGTCAGCGCCACGACCCACAGCTCGATGGCCGGCGCGTCGTGCGGCGTGGAGAGCGTCTCGCGCTCGTAGGCGACCCACCGGCCGTCGGGCGAGACGACCGGACTGCCGAGGTCGGCGTCGGGGTCCGAGAGGAGCACGGACCGCTCGCCGGTCGCGACGTCGATCGTCACCAGGTCGGTGCGCACGTCGCCCCGCGCGACGTTGCGGCCCCACGAGGTGACGACCGTCCGGCCGTCGGGCGTGAGGACCGGGTGCTGCTCGCGCAGGCCGGTGCCCGCGTCCGGGGTGACGTCCCGCAGCGCCAGGCGCGGGTCGCGCTCACCGGCGACGGGCGTCGCGACCTCGTCGGACACCGAGGCGACGAACGCGTGCGGCGTCGCCGGGCCGAGGTCGTGGTCCCAGTACCGGATCGGGTACGAGTCGTGCAGGATCGCGGCGACCTTCTTGTCCTTGCGCTCCTTGGCGATGCGCGCGTCGGCCTCGTCGTCGGCCGCCGACGGCAGCACGTCGGAGACGACGAGGACGGTCGGCGCGTCCGTCGCCACCTGCACGCCGCCGACGCCGGACGCGCGGTGCGCGACCACGCGCGCCTCCGCACCGTCCGCCGGCAGCAGCCACAGCGCGGGCGTCGGGTCGCCGTCGGGGTCCTCGGCGTCGGGGTCGGGGCGCGCGCTCGTGAAGAGCAGGTCGCCGGACGGCGTGAACGCCGCGGACGCCTCGCTCTTGGCGCTGCGCGTCAGGCGGCGCGCGGGCTTCTCGCCGGCCGGGTCGACCTCCCACAGCGCGGTCACCCACGCGGTGCGCTTGCGGTCGAGGGTCTGCACGGCCGTGACGAGGCGCGTGCCGTCGGGCGAGAGCCTCAGGCCGCCGAGGCGCGGCAGCGCGATGTACGCGTCCAGGTCGTGGAAGGGCGTCGCGGGTGCGTCGGGGGTGGTGGGTTCGGTCACCGCACCGGTCTATCACGCCCGTAGGGCGTGCAGCGGAGCGCTTTCCCGTGTCGCCGGTCGTGCGCGCCGGGCCGTCCGCGGACGGCGACCGGCCCGCCGCACGCACGGTGCGACGGGCCGGCCGACGGGCGCGCGACGTCAGTCGCGCCAGACCTGCACGACGCTCGGGCGCGGGCCGCCCCAGCGGCCGCCCTCGAGGGTCCCCTCGGCGACGTAGTCGGGGAAGAACGACTGCTGCGCGCCCCAGGCGCCGTCCTCGCCCGGGTGCTGCACGGCGACGTAGACCATGGAGTCGCGGTCGCGGATCACCGGGCCGCACGTCTCCGCGCCGGCGGGCACCGAGAGGAACTGCTGCACGCGGCCGCGCTCGCGGCCGGTGAGCGGCATCTTGAACAGGCCGTCGCCGTAGCCGATGGTGCCCGGCTGGCCGTCCGTCGAGATCCAGAGCGTGCCCTCGGAGTCGAACGCGACGTTGTCGGGGCAGGAGATGGGCGAGACCTTCTCCGGCGGGAAGCCGGCGAAGTAGGTGCCGGACGTCGTCGCCGGGTCGCCCGCGAGCAGGACGATGGCCCAGCCGAAGGTCGTGGACCGGGCGTCGCCGTACGCCTCGGTGATCTCGACGACGTGCCCGTGACGGTTCTCGACGCGCGGGTTCGGCTCCGTGGCGCCCTCCTTGCCGGCCTTGCCGCGGTCCGTGTTGTTGGTGCACGCGACGTAGATGCGGCCGGTGAGCGGGTTCGGCTCGACGTCCTCCGGGCGGTCCATCTTCGTCGCGCCCACCGCGTCGGCGGCGAGGCGCGTGTGCACGAGCACCTGCTCGGTCGTGAAGCCCGGGACCTGGCTGACGCCGTCGAGCACCAGCGGCACCCACTCGCCCGTGCCGTCGAACGCGCCGTCGGAGGGCAGCGCACCCGTGCCGGTGATCTGCTCGACCGGCGAGTCGCCGTGGAACCGCGCGACGTACAGGTTGCCCGCGGAGAGCAGCTGCTTGTTCCGGGCGCGGTGACGGGCGCCGGGCTTGTAGCGCTCCTTCGACACGAACTTGTACACGTAGTCGAAGCGCTCGTCGTCGCCCATGTACGCCGCGACGTGGCCGGAGCGGCCGACGATGACGTTCGCGCCCTCGTGCTTGAAGCGGCCGAGGGCCGTGTGCTTGACCGGCGGCGCCGTCGGGTCCTCCGGGTCGATCTCGACGACCCAGCCGAACCGGTTGACCTCGTTCTCGTAGCCCGGCGTGCGCGCGTCGAAGCGCGGGTCGACGTGCTCCCAGCCGCGGGTCGTCTCCTTGTCGCCGAAGCCGTAGCGCTTCTCCTCGGCCGTGCCGCGCGCGCGGAAGTACTGGTTGACGTTCTCCTCGCCCGAGAGCACCGTGCCCCACGGCGTCGTGCCGCCGGCGCAGTTGTTGAGCGTGCCGAGCACCGTGGTGCCGGCCGGGTCCGCCACCGTCTTCAGCAGGTCCGACCCGGCGGCCGGCCCGTCGAGCACGAAGGGCGTCGACGCGGTGATCCGCCGGTTGACGCGCGCCCCGACCTGGTACTCCCAGGGCCCACCCTTGCGGCGGCGGTGCAGCGCCACGACCGACATGCCGTGCGCGGCCATCGCGACCCGGCGCTGGCGGTCGAGCTCCTGCGGCGTCGTGGCGGGCGGGAACATGATGTTCTCGTTCGTGTACTCGTGGTTGGCCACGAGGAACGCCGTGCGGCCGCCCGGCTGCTCGAGGATGTCGAGGTAGTCGCAGTTGTAGCCGAACAGGCGCTCCGCGGTCTCCGGCGTGATCGTCGCCGGGTCGAAGACGTCCTGGGGGGACATCAGCGGGTCGCCCCAGCGCACGAGCGGCGCCCAGCGGTAGCCGTCGGGCACCGTGAGGGCGTCCGTGGCGGCGGGCACGGGCGCGATCGGGGCGAACGGCAGTCGGCCGCGGCCCCAGCCGTGGCCGAGGTCGTGCGCGGCCGCGGCGGGCGCGTCGGCGACGACCGACCCGACCACGACCGCGGCACCCGCGACCAGACCGCCGGCGAGGACGGCGCGGCGCGACAGGGCGGCGGACGCGACGTCGCGGAAGTAGGCGTTGCCGCTGGTGTTCGGCACAGGCTGCGCGCACGCGTCGCCGCAGCGCAGGTGGCAGGTCACGGGCGAGCGCCGGCCCGCCGTGTGGCCCGCCATCGGCAGCAGGGGCAGGAGGGTGCGGCGGTGGACGCCGGCCGCGACGTCGCGGTCGTCGGTCGTGGTCATGGGTGTCTCCGTGCGTGCGGGGGGCTGGGCGGCGACAGCCTGGCAACCGGACGAACCGGTCAGCGGCACGCGCGGTGAGCACGGGGTGAAGGACGGGCGAACACTCGACGGCCCGCGCCACGTCCGCCGGCGCCGCCCGCGAGCGGGTCAGCGCCGGCCGGGCTCCCGCTCGGCCAGGCCCGCGAGCATCGCGTTGTACTCGCCGAGCTCGGCGTCGCCGTCCCGGTCCGCGCGGCGGTCGTTGCGGCGGGCCGTGCGCTCGTCGTCGCGCGTCCACTGCACCGCCACGACGATCGCCAGCACGACCGTCGGGATCTCGCCGATCCCCCACGCGACCGACCCGCCGAGCTGCTGGTCGCGGATCGCCGACGGCCCCCACGGGCGGCCCATGAGGCCGAACCAGTCGGCCGCGAGCAGCGACTGCCCGCCCACCAGCGCGACGCCGAAGAACGCGTGGAACGCCATCGTCGCGAACAGCAGCAGCAGGCGCATCGGGTACGGCGGGCGCGTCGGGCCCGGGTCGACGCCCACGAGCGCGTTGACGAACAGGTACCCCGCGACGGAGAAGTGCACGACCATCACGAGGTGCCCGACCGGGCTGCGCATCGACCACTCGAACACCGGCGAGTAGTAGAAGACGACCATCGAGCCGGCGAAGTTCACCGCCGCGACCACCGGGTGCGCGAGGAACGTGCCGACGCGGCTGTGCACGAGCGTCAGCACCCACTCGCGCGGGCCCCGCGACGCGTCGTCCCGCAGGTGCGTCGACCGGCCCGGCAGCGCCCGCAGCGCGAGCGTCACGGGCGCCGAGAGCGCGATGAGGACCGGCACCACCATCGCGAGCACCATGTGCTGCACCATGTGCGCGCTGAACAGCACGTGCCCGTACATCGCTGGCCCGCCGGACGTCGTCCACAGGAACGTCGCCATGCCGACCAGCCACGACGCGGTGCGCAGCCACGGCCACGCGTCGCCGCGACGCCGCAGCCGCGCCACCCACCGCAGGTACACGACGACGCCCGCCACGGCGGCGGCCGCCATCAGCAGGTCCCAGCGCCACTGCGCGACCCACTGCAGGCCCGTCGGCTCGGGCGGCAGCGGGTGGCCCGTCAGCAGGTACGCCGGGGACGTGTCCGCGGACGGCTCGTCCGGCACGGGCGGCGGCGACGCCCCCAGCGCGACGGCCACCCCGGACACCGCGCCCATGACGGCGAGCTCCACGAGCACGAGCCGCCAGAACGCCCGGCCGGCGCGGTCGCCCGCGAGCGCCGGGATGGTCCGCCGGCGGTGCAGCAGCCCCAGCAGGCCGAGGACGCCGAACAGCACGACCTTGACGACCAGCAGCGCGCCGTACCGGCTGGCGAACCCCTCCCAGCCTCCGAGCCGCACGACGCCGTTGACGGCGCCCGACACCGCGACCGCGACGAAGCACCACGCCGCGATCGTCGAGTAGCGCGCGACGGCGGGGACGACGTCCGGGCCGAGCCGGCGCACGAGCAGCGCGAGCGCCGCCAGCGCGCCGATCCACACGGCCGCGCCGACCAGGTGCAGGAACAGCGACGACGTCGCGAGCTCGTGGCTCGCGGCACCGGCGGCGTGCCCCGTCTGCCCGAGCTGCCACAGCGCCACGACGACGAGCGCGGCGGCCCACGCCGCACCCGTGGGCGTCGCGACGACCAGCGACAGGACCGTCGCGACCGCCGCGAGCGTCGTCAGGGTGAGCAGCGCGCGGCCCAGGTCGATCTGCGTGACGAACAGCGCGAGCTCGTCGCCGAACCCGGGCGACGTCGGCGACGACCCGGCGACGGACGCGTACGCGAGCACCAGGTGCACGACCGACAGCAGCGTCCACGTGCCCGCGGCGACGCCCGCGAGCACCAGGCTGCGCGGGTAGGCGCTGCCGTCGGCGACGGGGAGGCGGGCGGGGCGACCGGTCGCGACGGGTGCGTCGGGGGCGGGCACCTGGGCCGTCGGGCGCGCCGCCGCCGCCGACGCGCGCCGCGGGAGCACGCACACCGCGAGCAGCAGCGCCCCGAGCGTCAGCGCGCCGGCGAGCTCGGTGAGGGTCTCGACGACCGGCAGGCCCCACCGCACGACGGCGCCGGGGTCGCCGAGCGCGACCGCCGCGGCCGTGCCGCTGAACGCGACGCCGGCGAGGGCCGCCAGCGTCCCGGTGACCGCGAGGACCGCGGGCGCACCGGCGCGGCGCACCGCGACGACCGACGACTGCTCCACCGGATCAGCGTAGGCGCCGCGGCGCGCGCATCAGGTGCGGGGACCGCGGTCCTGCGGGGTGCCGTCCGCCACGTCGCCGCCGCGGTCCGGCGTGTCGCCCCCGCGCTGCTTGCGCGCGACGACGGTGGCGACCGCGCCGATGACGGCGACGATCATGAGCGCCCACGCCCACCACGGCAGCGTGCCCGGGTAGTTGTCGCGCGCGGCCTCGCCGGAGCCGCCCATGTCCGGGGTCAGGTCGACCGACTCGCTCGGCGACGGGGTGGGGTCCTCCTCCGCGGTCGTCGCCGCCTCGGACGGGGTCGCCATGGTGGTCACCGTGCCCCCGGCGGGCGCGGCCTCGCCGCCGGCCACGGCCGCGCCGACCGGCTCGCTCGCCGTGAAGCCGAACGTGCCGCTGATCGGGTGCCCGTCGGCGCTGGTCACACGCCAGTCGACGCGGTACGCGCCCGCCGGGCGGTCCTCCGCAAGGGGCTGCACGACCGACACGTCGGCGAGCTGCACGGGGCCCGCGCTGACGACCGTGCCGTCCTCCGCGGTGACGACGACCTCGGAGCCGAGCTCGAGCGCGGCCTGGTCGAACGTCAGCGTGATCTGCGCCGGCGCGCCCGCGAGCGCGGCGCCGTCCGCGGGGTCGCTCGACCGCAGGGTGTTGTGCGCGGCGGCGGGCACGGCCGCGAGCACGAGCGTCACGACGGCGGTCGCGAGCGCCGCGAGCAGCGCGACGACGGGTGCGAGGGGTGTCCGCGGCGACGCGGGACGGGACGACGGGCGCATGGCGGGTTCTCCGGTGTCGTGGTGCGGGCACGGTGCTGCTCCGATCCCATCACGGCGCCGCCCGGGCCGCCGTACGGACGCCGCCCTCCCCCACCCGCCGAACCGGCCGTCCTGCAGCACCACGAGGCCGGAGCGCTGCACGACGGCCGGTTCGCGACCCGGGACGACGACCGCCCCCCTCGCTCACCACCACCGAACCGGCCGTCCTGCAGCACCACCACGCCGAACCACTGCACGACGGCCGGTTCGCGACCCGGGACGACGACCGCCCCCTCGCTCACCACCACCGAACCGGCCGTCCTGCAGCACCACCACGCCGAACCGCTGCACGACGGCCGGTTCACCACCCGGCCGGTTCGCCACCCGGACGCGACGCCGAGCCGGGCGGCTGCCGCGCCTCCCCGACGACGACCCCTGATCGCACCACCGAACCGGCCGTCGTGCAGCGATGGTGCTGCGGGACCCTGCACAAGGGCCGGGTCAGCGCGGTCGTGGGCCCGTGCGCGGGCGGCGTGCGAGGCCCGCAGCGAGGACGACCGCCGCGGCGGCCGCCGCGGCCACCGCCGTGCGGAGCGGGTCCACCGCGCCGGGGCTCTCGAGGAGGTCGACGACCGGCTCCGCCGGCGGCGTCCCCGCCTCGGCGGCCGCACCCGGCGCACCCGGCTCCGCACCCGTGCCCGCCGCTGCCGGAGCGGCGGCCGCGGCCGGGTCGACGCCGAGCTGGTCGGCACCGAGCTCCTCGCCCCCGAGGGCGTCCGCGACGTGGTGCCCGTCCGCGACGTGGTGCCCGTCCGCGCCGTGGTGCCCGTCCGTGCCGTGGTGCCCGTGCGCCCCGTGGTGGTGGTGCGCGCCCGCGTCCGCCGCCGACGCCCCCGACGCCCCGGCCGTTCCCGACGCGCCGCCCGCCCCCGGGTCGGCCACCGTCACC
Source organism: Cellulomonas sp. NPDC057328 (assembly GCF_042667215.1). NCBI lineage: Bacteria > Bacillati > Actinomycetota > Actinomycetes > Micrococcales > Cellulomonadaceae > Cellulomonas > Cellulomonas sp. NPDC057328. The sequence goes on from NZ_JBHUZW010000001.1 coordinate 14,342, forward strand.
GCGGCCACCACCGGCATGCCCGGGGGCCCGCCCGGCGCCGCGGGGCGCGCGGGTGCGGCGGCGGCCGGTGCGACGGCGGGTGCGAGCGTCGTCAGCACGGGCTGGAGCGCGACGACCGCGAGCGCGACCGCGACCGCGGCGATACCGCCGGCACGTCGGCCCTCGACCGCGCGGGCTGCCGCGACGCCGGCCGCGACGACGAGGGCGACGAGTGCCGCCAGGACCGTGGCGGTCGGCAGCGCGCCGCCCGCGTGCGCGTGTGCGGCCACGGCGGCGGCGAGCGCGAGGACGGCCGCACCGCCCCCGCGGAGGAGGGGCCGACGACCGGAGGGGGGTCCGTCGGCGCGCGGGGGCGGCGCGTCCTCGTCGTCGAGCACCCGTCGACCGTGCGCCCGTCGCGCCGTGGGGTCCACACGCCGAATCGCTTAGGGGACGCGTCGGCGCGACCTGCTTCCCGTCGGGCCGGTGACGGGCGACGATGGGCGGGCCCGCCGCCCGTCCCACCGCCCGGAGGACCGATGTCCGTCCGCACCTCCCCCTCGCCGCACGACGCCGCGACCTCCCACGGTGCCGGCTGCGGGCACTGCCCCTCCCGGCGCGACGTCCTGGCCCGGGCGGGCGCCGCGGCGCTCGGCGCGGCGGCCGTCGGCGTCCTCGCGGCGTGCGGTGGCGGCGGCCCGGACGCGGGTGGCGAGGACGCCGGCGGCGAAGGCTCGTCCACCGGCGGCGCGGACGGCGCGCTGGCCTCGGTGGACGACGTGCCGGTCGGCGGCGCCCTGTCGGTCGAGGGTCCCGGCGGCACGCCGGTGCTGCTGACGCAGCCGACCGAGGGGACGATCGTCGGGCTGTCGGCGGTGTGCACGCACCAGGGCTGCACGGTCGTCCCCGGCGACGACGCGCTCGAGTGCCCGTGCCACCGCTCGGTGTTCACGCTGGAGGGCGAGCCGGTGTCCGGGCCGGCGACCGAGCCGCTGCCGCCGTTCGCGGTGACCGTCGGCGACGACGGCCGGATCGTCGCCGGTGCCTGAGCGCGCCGCGGACGGCGTGCCCGCGACGCCGGCGCCTGCCGGCGCCCGCCGCCCGGTCGCGTGGGTGCCGCGCGTGCTGGCCTCCGGCGCGGTCGCCATGTCGGGCGTCGTGCACCTGTACCTGTGGGGGCTCGGCTACTTCGAGGGCATGTGGCTGCGGCCGCTGTTCCTCGCGCAGGGCGTCGGCGGGGTCGTGCTCGCGGTGCTGCTGGTGGCGTGGCGCAGCGCGCTCCCGCTGGTCGGCGCGGTCGCGTACGGCGCGGCGACGCTCGGCGGCTTCGTCGTCGCGACGACGCCCGCGGGCCTCGGCGGCGTGCGGGCCCGCTGGGAGGGCTGGCCGGAGTGGGTCTCGGCGGTGACGGAGCTGCTCGCGATCGCCGCGGGCCTCTGGGCCCTCGCGCGCGAACGCCGCAACCCCTGAGGCCGAAGCCACTGCCGCCACCGCCACCACCGACGCCGCCACCACCGACGCCGAACGGAATGCCAGGTCGCGTCACGGGTACCCGATACGGCACCGGTATGCCGTTCGGCGCCTGGTGGGGCGGGGAGTCGACGGTGGTGGGTCGGTCAGCCCCAGACCAGGGCCTGCGCCGGGTCGGCCAGCACCGCCGCCACGTCGGCGAGGACGCGTGCGCCCAGCTCGCCGTCGACGAGCCGGTGGTCGAAGCTCAGCGCGAGCTGCGTGACGTGCCGCGGCTTGACCTTGCCCTTGTGCACCCACGGCTGCTGCCGGATCGCGCCGAAGGCCAGTATCGCCGCCTCCCCCGGGTTGAGGATCGGCGTGCCGGTGTCGATGCCGAACACCCCGACGTTGGTGATGGTGATCGTCCCGTCGGACATGTCGGCGGGCGACGTGCGGCCCGCGCGGGCGGTCGCCGTCAGCTCGCCGAGCCCGCGCGCGAGCCCGAGCAGGTCGAGCCGGTGCGCGTCCTTGATGTTCGGCACGACGAGCCCGCGGGGCGTCGCCGCCGCGATCCCGAGGTTGACGTAGTGCTTGTAGACGATCTCCTGCGCGGCGTCGTCCCAGGACGCGTTGACCTCGGGGTGCCGGTCGACGGCGAGCAGCAGCGCCTTCGCGGCGATCAGCAGCGGCGTCACGCGGACGTCGGCGAACTCGCGGTCGCCGCGCAGCCGCTCGACGAGCTTCATCGTCCGCGTCACGTCGACCGTGTGGAACACGGTGACGTGCGGGGCGGTGAACGCGCTCGACACCATCGCCTCGGCCGTGCGCTTGCGCACGGACCGGACGGGCACCCGGGTCTGCCGGGCGTCGGGCGTGACCGAGCCGCTGGCGAGCCACGGCTGGTCGTCGCCCGGGTAGGTGGCGAGGGTGCGGGCCTCGGCGCGCGCGGAGTGCGCGAGCACGTCCTCGCGCGTGACGATGCCGCCGGGGCCGGTGGCGTGCACGCCGTCGAGGTCGACGCCGAGGTCCCGCGCGAGCTTGCGCACGGGCGGCTTGGCGAGCGCGTGCAGCCGGGGCGCGGGGTCGGTGGGCGTGGCGGGGGCCCCGGGGGCGGCGGACGTGGCGGCGGGTGCGGGCCGCGGCGGGGTGGACGAGGTCGCGGGCCCGGCCGGACGGGCAGCACCACCCCCCGGTGCGGCGGCGGTGCGCGACCGGCGGCGCGACCCGCCGTCGGCGACGCCGTAGCCGACGAGCACGGCGCCCGAGCCCTCGTCCGCGGGTGCGCCGCCGGCGGGCGCCGTCGTGCGCTCCTCACGCGCCGCACCGACCTCGTCGGCCCCGCCGGGCTCCTCCGACGACCGGCTCGGGTGCGGGTGCTGCGCGCGGGGGCCGCCGTGGCCGGCGCCCGGAGCGGCGTCGGCCGAGCGGGCACCCGTCGGGCTCGCCGGCGCGGCGCCGCGCGGGTCGGTGTCGACCTCGATGATCGGCGTCCCGACCTCGACGGTCGCGCCCTCCTCGACGAGGATCCGCGTGACCACGCCGGTCCACGGCGACGGCAGGTCGACGAGCGACTTCGCGGTCTCGATCTCCACGATCGTCTGGTTGACCTCGACGGCGTCGCCGACGGCGACGTGCCACGTGACGATGTCCGCCTCGGTGAGGCCCTCGCCCGCGTCGGGCAGGGGGAACTGCTGGTACGTCGGCACCGGTGCTCCTGTGTGCGGTGGGGCGCTCAGAACGCGAGCGCGCGGTCGACGGTGTCGAGCAGCCGGTCCAGGCCGGGCAGGTAGTCGTGCTCGACCTTCGCCACCGGGTACGGCGCGTGGAACCCGCCGACGCGCAGCACGGGCGCCTCCAGGTGGAAGAAGCACGCCTCGGTGATGCGCGCCGCGACCTCGGCGCCGGTGCCGTAGAGCACGGGCGCCTCGTGGACGACGACGCAGCGGCCCGTGCGCGCGACGGACGCGGCGACGGTGTCGGTGTCGAGCGGCGACAGGGTGCGCAGGTCGATCACCTCGAGGCTGCGGCCCTCCCCGGCGGCGGCCTCGGCGGCCTTCAGCGCGGTGGCGACCGTGGGGCCGTAGGCGACCACGGTCACGTCGGTGCCGGGCCGGACGACGCGCGCGTGGTCGAGGTCGGCGCCCGCCGGGGCACCGTGCGGGGCGGGCAGGGCCGCGTCGAGGTCGACGTCGCCCTTCTCCCAGTACCGGCCCTTGGGCTCGAGGAAGATGACCGGGTCCGGCGAGGCGATGGCCTGCTGGATCATCGTGAAGCCCTCGGCGGGCGTCGACGGCGAGACGACGCGCAGGCCGGCGGTGTGCGCGAACAGCACCTCGGGCGACTCGCTGTGGTGCTCGACCGCGCCGATGCCGCCGCCGAACGGGATGCGGATGACGACGGGCAGGCGCAGGCGGCCCTGCGAGCGGTAGTGCATCTTCGCCAGCTGCGTCGTGATCTGGTCGAACGCGGGGAACACGAAGCCGTCGAACTGGATCTCGCACACCGGGCGGTACCCGCGCAGCGCGAGGCCGATCGCCGTGCCGACGATGCCGGACTCCGCGAGCGGCGTGTCGACGACCCGGTCGCCGCCGAACTCGGCGTGCAGGCCGTCGGTGACGCGGAAGACACCGCCGAGCGGGCCGATGTCCTCGCCCATGAGCAGGACCTTCGGGTCGTTGGCCAGCGCGCGCCGCAGGCCGAGGTTGATCGCCTTCGCGAACGGCAGGCGCTGGGTCCCCGTCGGGAACGGTGCCACCGGGGGCGCCGCCGGGGTGCTGGTGCTGGTGCGCTCGCTCGTGACCGTCATCGGTGCCCCCCTGCCTCGGTGCCGTCGTGCTGGGCGTAGGACTGCTCGTACTCGGTGAACCACGCGCGCTCCGCGTCGACCACGGAGTGCGGTGTCGCGTAGACGTGGGCGAACATGCTCTCGCTGCTCGGGCGGCCCATCCCCCGCACGGTCGTGCGGATGTGCTCGCCGAACGCGTCGGCCTCGCCGGCGAGCTCGGCCTGGAAGACCTCCGGCAGCTCGCCGGTCGCCTCCAGGTGGCGACGCAGGCGGTCGATCGGGTCGCGGCGCCGCCAGTGCTCCTCCTGCTCGCGCGGGCGGTACCGGGTCGGGTCGTCCGACGTCGTGTGCGCGCCCATGCGGTAGGTGAACGCCTCGACGAACGTCGGCCCGCCGCCGCTGCGCGCGCGCTCCAGCGCCTGGCGCGTCACGGCGTAGGTGGCGACGACGTCGTTGCCGTCCACCCGCACGGACGGGATGCCGAACCCGGGCGCTCGGTCGGCGAGCGGCACGCGCGCCTGCTTCGTCGTCGGCTCCGAGATGGCCCACTGGTTGTTCTGGCAGAACAGGACGACGGGCGCCTGGTTGACCGAGGCGAACACGAGCGCCTCGCTGACGTCGCCCTGCGCGGTCGCGCCGTCGCCGAAGTACGTGACGACGGCCGTGTCGCGCGCCGGGTCGCCCGTGCCGACGAGGCCGTCGCGCTGCACACCCATCGCGTAGCCGGTCGCGTGCAGCGTGTGCGAGCCGATGACCAGCGTGAACAGGTGGAAGTTGTGGTCGGCCGGGTCCCAGCCGCCGTGGTCGACGCCGCGGAACAGGCGGAGCAGGTCGGTCATCTCGAGGCCGCGGGCCTGCGCGACGCCGTGCTCGCGGTAGCTGGGGAAGACGTGGTCCTGCGGCGCCAGCGCGTGACCGGAGCCGGTCTGCGCGGCCTCCTGGCCGAGGCACTGCGCGTACAGCGCGAGCTCGCCCTGCCGCTGCAGCGACGTCGCCTCGGTGTCGAACCGGCGGGTCAGCACCATGTCGCGGTACATCGCGCGGAGCCGGTCGGGGGTGAGGTCGGCGGCCCACCCGTCGTACTCGGGGTGGGCCACGCGCTCGCCCGCGGGCGTGAGCAGCTGGACGAGACCGTCGTCGGTCAGGGGTCCGGTCGGGCTCACGGGCCCTCCTTCGCCTCGGGGACTGCGAACCTACGTCAGCGTAGGCTACGGAACCGTAGGTTCGGAGGGGAGGCGCCGACAAGGGTCCGCCGCACCGTTTGTCGGATCCCCACACCGGCCCCTCAGCGCGGGGGGAGACCGCCGCGGGCGCGCAGCTCGGCGTTCTCCCGCACGACCGGCCAGGTGCTGAACGCGAAGACCAGGAACATGACCGCGTTGAGCACCGGCACGAGCCCGACCAGCACCCACCAGCCCGAGTAGCCCGCCTTCTGGATGATCCGCACGTACGCGACCAGCACCACGAGGTAGACGGCCAGCACCACCGCGAGGCCGACGCCGGTGGCCAGCCACTCGACCCAGCCCGCGTCGACGCCGTAGCCGGGGCCTGTGAACACCTCGGGCTCGGGGGTCGGGTCCATCCCGCCATGCTGGCGCGGGCACCGCGACGGCGCCAGCGCCGTGCGACCGGGCGTCAGCGCGGGGCGTGCTCCGCGGCGACCTCGAGGAAGAGGTCGGTCGCCTCCTTCTCCCCCACGCTCACGCGGACGCCGTCGCCGGCGAACGGGCGGACCAGGACGCCGGCGCGGGCGCACCGGTCGGCGAACGTCGACGTGAGGTCGCCGAGCGGCAGCCACACGAAGTTCGCCTGCGAGTCCGGCAGCTGCCACCCCTGCGCGCGCAGTGCGTCGAGCACCCGGGTGCGCTCGACGACCAGGGCGTCGACGCGGGTCAGGAGCTCGCCCTCCGCGCGCAGCGAGGCGAGCGCGGCCAGCTGCGCGACGTGCGAGACGCCGAACGGCGTGGACGCCGCGCGGATGCCCGTCGCGAGGCGCGGGCGCGCCACCGCGTACCCGACGCGCAGGCCGGCGAGCCCGTACGCCTTCGAGAACGTGCGCAGCACGACGACGTTCGGGTGCTCGGCGAACAGCGCGAGCGCGTCGGGCGCCTGCGGGTCGCGGACGAACTCGACGTACGCCTCGTCGAGCACGACGAGCACGTCGCGCGGCACCGCCGCGAGGAACGCGCGCAGCTCGTCGTCGCGGACCGCGGGACCCGTCGGGTTGTTGGGCGTGCACACCAGCACGGCCTTCGTGCGCTTCGTGACGGCGGCCGCCATGGCCGGCAGGTCGAGCCGCCCGTCGGCACCGACCGGCACCCGCACGCCGTGCGCGTGCGCCAGCTCGATCGCGATCGGGTACGCCTCGAACGACCGCCAGGGCAGCACGACCTCGTCGCCCGCCTCGCACACCGCCGTGAGCACGTGGCCGAGCACGGCGACCGACCCTGTCCCGGCGACGACCGACTCCTGCGCCACCCCGAGCCGCTCCGCCAGCGTCGCGGTCAGCTCGGTCGCGTACATGTCCGGGTACCGGTTGACGTCGACCGCGGCGTCCGCGATCGCCGCCACCACCGACGGCAGCGGCGGGTACGGGTTCTCGTTCGACGACAGCTTGTACGCCGCGGCACCCACGGGCACGCGCGCGCCCGGGACGTACGCGGGCAGGTCGGCGAGGGCCTTGCGGAGAGGGACGCGACTCACGCCCGCCAGCATGCCACCGCGCGCGCCGGCGGGGCCGCACCGCGGCCACCGTCCACGCGGCACGCGTGCGGCACCGGGACGGACGACGTGGCCGGCACGGGTCCGTGCCGGCCACGTCGCCGGACGCGGCCCCTCGTCATGCGCCGCCGGGGAACGGGTCGCGCACGCACTGCTCGGCCTCGGGCGACGCCGGTTCGTAGGCCGGGCCACCCTCGGTGCCGAGCACGAGGCGCTCGAACTCGTCGGCCGAGAGCTCCTTGCCGTCCGGGACGCCGTGCTCGTCGAAGCACGCCCGGACAGCCTCCGCGTAGGTCAGCCCCTGCGGGTTGGCGCGGAGCTCGCCGTGGTACATCGAGACGGTCGCGTACGCCCGGTCCTGGCACCCCGTGGTGAAGGCGTCGAACTCCTCCGCCTCCCCGGGGCCGTCCGGCACCGGCCCCACGGACGTGCCCCCGTCCTCGTCGAACGTCACGTCGAGGTCGGTCGGCCAGCCCTCGAGGCACTCCCGGTAGTCGTCCTGCGCCTCCGCGAGCTCGGCGTCCGTGACCCAGTGGTCGGCCAGGACCTCGCGCACCAGCGCGCTGTCGGTGGCCGCCAGGTCACGGTCGATCCACTCGCGGTGCAGCGCCGCCACCTCACGCGTCTCCTCGGGCGCCGGACCGGCGCCCGAGGAGCAGGCCGACAGCAGGCAGAGCAGCCCCACCAGGGGTCCCGCACGGTGCACGACGTCCCTCATGTCAGAAGGCCGCGTACCCGGACCACGTGCCGCTGGAGTTGGACCCGCGACCGGCGTAGCCGACCACCATGAGCGACGGGGACGTCACCTCGGAGAAGTGGCCGCTGATGGGCCCGGTGTACGAGCGGACCGTGCCGCCGCTGTCGCGCGCCTGGACGCGCACCTGCACGCGCCAGCACGACTGGTTCGAGACGCGGGCGTACGTCCCGCTCTTCGTGGTGGCCATGGAGCACGTGGGCCCCCCGGACGGGGTCACGGTGAGCGCCTGCGCACCGGTCCCCAGCAGCGTCGCAGCGAGCGTGAGCGCACCCACGGCCGCACCGATCCTCCATCGCCTCGACATGGTCGATCTCCTTTGATCGTGACGGTGCACCGGGCCGGGTGGCCCGGTGCGGACGTCCGCCCCGGGACGAGCGCACGGGCATCGCAGCAGAGCGACACACGGGCTGTCAACGGCCGATACTTGCGAGTCATGGTGAAACGTGAAAGCTCGCGTCGGGACGAGATTTGACCCGGTGGAACCCGGGTCGCGCGGCACCCGGCTGCGCTACCGTGTCGCGCCCGCGCACACCGGAGTCGCGAGGACGGCGAGACTTTCGCACCCTCGGCGACGCCTTGCACCCCTCGGAGGCACCGTGCCCCAACGTCCTCGCGGTGGACGGACCACCGCCGTGGCGTCGGTCGCCCTCGGCGCCGTCGCGCTGCTCGCGGCGGGCGGCGTGACCGGGGCCGTCCTCGCGCCCGAGCGCGCCCCCACGACCCTCGTCGGCACCTCCGCGCCGGCACGCGTGCCGGTCGGGCACGAGCGGTTCGACGACGCCCGCACGGTCACGGTCGCGGTCGAGCGCAGCCCCAGCACGCCGCTGACCGTCCGCGACGAAGGCCTCGTGACCCGGTCGGCGTGCGCACCGGGCACCGTGCTCGCGTCGGGCACGAGCCCGTTCACCGTGGACGACCGCCCCGTCGTCGCGCTCGCCACGTCGCAGCCGCTGTGGCGGGACCTCGGCGCCGGTGCGCGCGGTCCGGACGTCACGGCGCTGCAGGAGGAGCTGGCGCGCCTGGGCCACCCGGTGCGTGCCGACGGCACGTACGGGCGCGCGACGGCCGCCGCGGTCACGTCGCTCCTGCGGGGCCTCGGCGTGGACCGGCCGACCGGCGCGCTCGCGGCACGCTCGGTGCTGTGGCTGCCTGCGCCGCAGGTGACGGTCGGCGAGTGCGCGGTCGGGCCGGGGCAGACGGTGGGCACGGAACCGGTCGCCACGACCGCCGCCGCGGTGACGGCCCTGACGCTCACCGAGCAGCCCGCGGGCCTCGTGCCGGGCGACCGGGTCGTGCGCAGCAACGGCGCGCAGGCGCCCGTCGGCGCGGACGGCCGCGTCACCGACCCCGCGCTGGTCGCGGCGTTCACCGCCTCGCCGGAGTGGCGGCACGCCCAGGACGGGAGCGGGCAGGACCCCCAGCAGACGGCGAGCCCGGCGGCGACCGTCGAGCACGCCCTCGCGACGCCGGTCGACGCGCACGTCGTCCCGCCGTCCGCCGTGTACGACCTGGCGGACGAGCGCGGTTGCGTGCTCGGCGACGCGGGCCCCGTCGCCGTGCGCGTGGTGGCGTCCTCGCTCGGCACCACGCTCGTCGTGGCGGAGGACGCGGTGCCCGCGCACGTGCAGGCACCGCCGGCCGAGACCCCGCCGTGCCGGTGACGTCGGCGCCCGGCGACGTCCCGGTCGTGCGCACCCACGGGCTCACGCACGCGTTCCCCGGGTCCGCGCCGCTCTTCGTGGAGCTCGACGTCGAGCTGCACGCGGGCGACGTGGTCGGCCTGGTCGGGCCGTCGGGCTCCGGGAAGTCGACGCTCCTGTCGCTGCTGGCGGGCTGGCTGCGCCCCACGGCCGGTCGGGTCGAGCGGCAGGGCGTCGCGCACACCGGGTGGGTCTTCCAGAACCCGCACGGCGTCCCGCGGCGCACGGCGCTGGACCACGTCGTGCTGCCGCTCCTCGCGCGCGGTGCCCGCCGGCGCGACGCCGAGGGCGAGGCCGGTCGCGTGCTCGAGCGCTTCGGCCTCGCCGCCGTCGCGGACCGTCCGTTCCGCGCCCTCTCCGGCGGGGAGGCGCAGCGGCTCATGCTCGCCCGCGCCGTGGCGACCGGCTCCGACCTGCTCCTGGTCGACGAGCCGACCGCCCAGCTGGACCTGCGCACCGCCGCCACCGTCAACGACGTGCTGTCGGCGGTGGCGCAGGACGACGCGATCGTGGTCGTCGCCACCCACGACCCGCGCACGCGGGACGCCTGCACGCGGGTCGTGGACCTCGCCGACTTCCAGACGCCCGCACCGGAGGCGCCGTGAGGGTCTCCTCGGTGCTGTCGGAGGCGTGGCGGGACCTGGTCACGGGCACCACGCGTGCCGCCACGCTGGCCCTCGTGCTCGCGGTCGGCGCGGGCGCCCTCGCCGTGCTCGACGCACGCGCCACCGTCGACGTGCTGCGGCACGCCGCGGACTTCCGCGCCGCTGGTGCCTCGACGTGGGTCCTGGAGGACCGGGCGAACGTGGACGGTGCCCGCTGCGACGGCCTCACGGGCGTCGCCGGCATGCGCGCCGGCGCCGTGCGCCAGGGCGACGGGCTGCGCGCACGGGCGCTGCCGTCATCGCTGCTCACCGTGTGGGAGGTCACGCCCGGGCTGCTCGGCGCGGCCCTGGGACGCCCGGTCGACGCCGGCCCCGGCCTGTGGCTGTCGGTGGACCTGGCCGAGACACTCGGCGTGACGGCGGGCGGCACGCTGGCGACGACGAGCGGCGACGCCCGCGTCGCGGGCACCTACACCTGGCCGGACGACGGTCGTGCACGGTCGCTCGGCTACGCGGTGGTCGCACCGGTCGCCGCCACGGGCACCTTCGACGCGTGCTGGGCGCACACGTGGCCGCCCGACGCGGACACGGCCGCGCTGCTGCACTTCACCACCGGGTCGGCCACGACGTCCCAGCCGTCGCTGCGGCAGCTCAACGCCAGCCTCGGCGAGCAGATGGACGTGCCCGGCCTGCTGGCCGCGCGCGTGACCCGCTGGGCGCCGGCCGCGGCGACCGTGCTCGGGCTCGCGCTCGGCTGGGTCGGCGTGCGCGCGCGGAGACTGCAGGTGGCGGCGGCCCTGCACGCGCGCGTCCCGCGCGCGCACCTCGCGTGGCAGCTCCTCGTCGAGGCGGCAGGCTGGGTCGCCGTCGCCGCCGTGGTCGCCGCCGCGGCGTGCGGCTGGGCCGCGGCCGCGGGCAACCCCGACCCCGGCGGTGGGGTGTGGCTCGGTGCCCTGCGCACCGTCGGTGCGGGCTGCGGCGCCGCCCTCCTCGGCACGCTCACGGCCGCCGTCACCACGCGGGAGCGGCACCTGTTCCGGTACTTCAAGGACCGCTGAGCCGCCCGGAGGGTCCGCCGCGCACCACCGGCGTCCGGCGACGCACGCCCCGGACGTGGCCGCCGGTGGCAGGATCGACGCATGGGATTCGTCGTGCGTGTCCTCATCAACGGTGTCGCGATCTGGCTCGCGACCCTCCTGCTGCCGGGGCTGGAGGTGCTCGGCGGCGGCTCCACGGCCGGCCGGATCGGCGTGATCCTGCTCGTGGCGCTCGTGTTCGGCCTGGTCAACGCGATCGTGAAGCCGATCGTCGCCCTGATCTCGCTGCCGCTGTACATCCTCACGCTGGGGCTGTTCACGCTCGTCGTGAACGCGCTCATGCTCATGCTCACCGCGTGGATCACCGAGCGCGCCGACTGGGGGCTGCGCGTCGACGGCTTCGGCACCGCCGTGGTCGGGGCGCTCATCGTGTCGGTGGTCAGCTTCGTGCTCTCGGCGGTCACGAAGCGCGACTGACGTCGGCCGGCGCGGGCAGCGCCGGCGGGACGAGGAGTGGTGGCGGTCCGAGCACGGGCGGCGGTCCGAGCGCAGGTGCTGGTCCCAGCACGGGTGCGCGGTCGGGCGCGGGTGCCGGTCCGAGCACGGGCCCCGGCCCCGGCCCCGGCGCCGGTCCGGGCACGAGCGGCGCCGGTTCCGGCGTCGTCGCGACCCACTGCGTCGTCGTCGCACGCCCGCCCGACGCCCCGCCGAGCACGTCCGCGAGCGCACGCCGCACCCGCTCGCCCGCCGGGGCGGCGGCGAGCGCCGCGTCCGCCGCCTGCGCCGTGCGCACGTACCCGTGCACGCCGTGCGCGGCGAACGGCACCTCCGGCCGGCTCCGGCCGTCGACGACGACGAGGTCCGCGCCGCCGCGGCGGGAGTCGGGCTCGCCGTCGAGCGACGGGACGCCGTCCTTGTCGTCCACGAGCGCGACGTGCGCGACGCCCGGCGGCAGGGCCCGCGGCACGTCGGGCGACCCGGCGGTGACGACGGCGCGGACCGCGTAGGTGCCCGTGGCCGCGACGGTCGCCGCGACCATGCCGCCCTGCGAGTGCCCGACGAGCAGCACCGGCTCGTCCCGCCCGACGCCCGCACCGGCCATCGCGGCGAGCACCGCCTGCGACATCGCGTCCGGCTGTCCCGCGACCAGGTGCGCGTTCGTGCCGTTGTGCGTCGGCGACCGACCGGTCAGGCCGGCGGACTGCGTGCCGGGGACCGCCACGACCCAGGACGCCGTGCCGTCCGCCCGCGGGAGCCGCTGCACCGTGATGGTGGCCTCCGGGACGTCGGCGCGGCCATGCCCGTACGACGCCACGACGAGGTCGAGGGCGTCGCCGAGGTCGCGCACGCGGCGGTGCAGGAGCGGCCCCACGAGCGGCACCACGACGGGCGGACGCGCCGGGAACCAGCCCCCGGCCAGGCCGGCCAGGTCGTGCACCGGCCGCCCGCCGCGCAGCCAGGGCGGCAGGCCGGCGGCGAGCGCGCCCGCGAGGAACGCGACGGCGTCCGCCGTGCCGGGTCCGTCCAGCAGGCGCGCCGGCACGGACCGCAGCCCCTCGAGCGTCGCCTCGACCGGCGGCGGGCCGCCCTGGGTCCGGAGCAGCACGTTACGGACCCAGTCGCGCAGCACCTGGTCGAGCACCCACACGGTGCCGGTGGACAGGAGCAGCGGTACCGCGGCCGGCCCGGCGGCGGCCACGACCCCACCGGCGACGCCGAGCCCGGACCGCGCCGCCCGGGCGGCGTCGGACTCCGCGCCCGCGTACCCCTGCGCGGCGCGCAGCAGGCCGTCCGCGAGCGCGCGGAGGTCGTCGGCGAGCCGGTGCGGCGCGTACCAGGCCGTGCGTACGTCCCGCAGCGCGTGGTCGAGGGCGGCCGTCTCGGGCGAGCCCGGCAGGGTGGCGACCTCGTACGTCACGGTCGCGAGGTCCGTCGCGGCGGCGTCGAGGCGCTCGGCGGCGGCACGCAGGCGGGCCGCCGCCGCGGCCAGGCCGTCGGGGTCCACGGTCGTGGTGCCCGTGGAGGTGACGTGGACGACCGTGCCGTCGGCGCGCGTCACCGCGCACCGCCTGCGTACGCGCGCGTGACGTCACGGCACACCGCCGCCTCGCGCGCCGCGACGACGTAGGCGTCGACGTCGTCGAGCGCCGCCGTGACGGCCCGCAGGGCGTGCTCCAGGTCGTCGCGCCGGTGCGCCGCGGCGTCGGCCGCGCGGCCCCGCCACCAGAGGTCGTCGAGGACGGCGAGGGCGGTGCGCGTCGCGGCGACGTCCGCGCGGGCCGCGTCGACGAGCGCCTGGATGCGGGAGGTGGCCATGCCGCGACGCTAGGCAGGCGCCGGCTCCGGCCGGCTGCGCGGCGGCCGTCCCTGCGGAGGGCGGCAACCGGTGGCGGGGCTGTGGTCGGGCGGGCGCACGGCGTGACGCCTCGGTCGCCCGGCGCGACGCGTCGGTCGCCTGGCGCGCCGGGCGCGGCGCCTCAGTCGTCCGCCACCTCCCGGCGCCACCACGGCTCGTCCGGGCGCACCAGCACCACGGCGGCCACGAGCGCGGCGGCGACCGCACCGGCCACCCGCCACACGTCCCCGCCCGTGGCACCGCCCGCGACGGCCGTCGCGACGAGCGCCAGCACCTGGGCCCCCGCCTGCGCGACGAGCGCCGCCGGCGCGGCGTCGCGCAGCACCGCGAGCTCGACGCGCGTGCGCCACCCCGTCCGCGCCGCGAGGGCCGTCAGCCACAGCAGCGCGTGCAGCAGCAGGACGAGCAGCGCGAGCCGCGACACCTCGGGGGGGCCGACGACGAGGACACGCACGCCCACGCCCAGCACGAGCAGCGCCGCGGCGGGCGACCAGGGCCAGACCGCCGGCGCCGCGCCCACGAGCGCGAGCAGCACCACCCCGGCGCCCACACCGGCGCCCGGCTCGCCCCCCGCCCCGGCGCCCGGCTCCGCGGCACCGGAACCACCCAGGGCGACCAGCACGGCGGCGACGCCGACGGCCGCGAGCACCCCGCGCAGCACGACGGCGTGCACGGCGGGGCCTGTGCGCAGCACCACGTGCGGTGCGGCCGGGCGCGCGCCGCCGGCACCGGGACGCCCCCGGGCGACGACCCGGCGCACCCGGTCGGCGGCACGCCGCACCCCCTCGAGCGCGGGCGTCACGCCGGCACCCCTGCACCCGGCCGGCGCTGCGCCCGCCGCGCGAGGGTCTGCAGCGCCACGGCCGGTGCCTCGCGCCACGTCACGAGCTCGACGTCGTGGTCGGTCAGCGCCGCGAGCCGGTCGGCGCGGGCGACCTGCACGATGCGCAGCGCGATGTGCTCACGGGCGCCGAGGTGCCGGGTCCGGACCTGCGGCAGCACGTCGACCGCCACGACCCGGTGCCCCGCGCGCCGCGACTGCTCGGCGACCACGGCCGCCTCGTCGTCGAGGAACGTGGAGAACAGCACGACGAGGGCGCCCGACGGCACGCGCGGCGGACGCAGCCGCGTGGCCGGCTCGCCCTCCGGGTGCGTGAGGGCGAGCGCGTGGCGGATCCGGTCGAGCTGGCGGCGACCGCCACCGGGCGGCAGGGGCCGACGGCGCACGCCGAGGTCGTCGAGCCCGACGCGGTCGCCGCGGTCGAGGAACGCGCGCGCGACCGCCGACGCGGCCTGCCGGGCTCGGTCGAGCGACGTCGCGTCCTGGGGTCGTGGGGACTGCGAACCGCGCCACGTGATCGGGTCGGGGCCGACGTCGTCGCGGCTGTCGACCACGAGCACGACGACGGCCTCGGCGAGCGCGTGCTCGCGGCGCACCCACAGCTCGCGCAGGTCCGGCGCGCGGCGGGCGGTGACGCGCCAGTCGATGCGGCGCAACCGGTCGCCCGGGGCCCACGGGTGGACGTCGCGCAGGTCGCCACCCTCGCCCGGGCGCGGTGACGGGTGCGCGCCCGTGAGCCCGCGGAGGCGGGGTGGCAGCGGGACGTCGGGCAGCGCACCGGCGGGCGGGAGGACGACCGTGCGCCGCGTGACGGGCCGGGTGGGTTCGGCGACGCTCGCCGCACCGGGGCCGACGCCCTGCACGTGGGCGGTCGCGACCTCCTGCGGGCCGGTCCGCACGGTCCGCGTCTCCACCGCCAGCCGCCGGGTGCCCCGGACCGCCACCAGCACGTCCGTCACCGGCCGGTGGAGGCGCAGCACGTCCACGTTCGCGGCGACCGCGCCCGGGGGCACCGCCACGACCAGCGTGCCGGTCAGGCGGCCCGCACCCGGGACGTCGTCCTCGCCCCGGGCCAGCGTCGCGCGCACGGGCCCCGCGGGGCGGCGCAGCATGTGCCACGCCGCCGCCACCACGGGCCCGGCGCCGAGCACGGCGGCGTCCGGCCGGCCGGCGAACGCACCCACGAGCAGCAGCACCGCGCACGCAGCGGCCCCGAGCGCCACCGACGTCACGGGCATCCAGCGCCCCGCGCCGCCCGGGGTGCCCGGGGTGCCCGGGGTGCCCGGGGTGCCCGTCGACGTCATGCCCGGCGCGCGGTCGTCGGCCCCGGCACCTGCGCGAGGACCTCCTGCACGACCGCCTGCGGCGCGAGGCCCGACGCCCACGCCTGCGGGGTCAGCGACAGGCGGTGCGCGAGCGCGGGCACGGCCACCGCCTTGACGTCCTCGGGCGTCACGAAGTCCCGGCCGTCGAGCACGGCGAGCGAGCGGGAGACCAGCACGAGCGCCTGCGACCCGCGCGGCGACGCGCCGACCTCGACGGCCCGGTGCGCACGCGTGGCCGCGGCGAGGTCCACGCAGTACGCGAGCACGTCCGGGTCGACGGTGACGGCCTCGACGCCGGCCTGCATCGCCACGAGCGTCGACGCGTCGACGACCCGGCCGACCGACGCCTGCTCCTGCCGCCGCTCGAGGCGCCGCGCGAGCACGTCGACCTCCGCGTCGCGCCCGGGGTAGCCGACGGCCAGCCGCACCATGAACCGGTCGAGCTGCGCCTCGGGCAACGGGTACGTGCCCTCGTACTCGACGGGGTTGGACGTCGCCACGACGTGGAACGGGTCCGGCAGCGGGTGCGTGCGCCCGTCCACGCTGACCTGCCGCTCGGCCATCGCCTCGAGCAGCGCGGACTGCGTCTTGGGCGGCGTCCGGTTGATCTCGTCCGCGAGCAGCAGACCGGCGAACACGGGGCCGGGGCGGAACTCGAACGTCGCGGTCGCCGGGTCGAAGACGCTCGACCCCGTGACGTCCGACGGCAGCAGGTCGGGCGTGCACTGCACGCGCCGGAAGTCGAGCCCGAGCGCGGTGGCGAGGCTGCGGGCGGCGAGCGTCTTGCCCAGGCCGGGGACGTCCTCGAACAGCACGTGGCCGCCCGCGAGCACGGCGGCGAGCGCGAGCCGCAGCGGCTCGCGCATGCCGACGACGACCGTCGCGACCTCGTCGAGGACCGCGCTGCCGCGCGCGCTGACGTCCGCGACGGTGAGGGTCGTCGCGGCGGCGCGGGCCGGCGCGGCGGCGGTGGGGGCGTCGGTCATGCGTCGGTCCTCCGGGGGTGGGGATCGGGGTCGGGGGTGCCGGCGGCCGCGTGCGGGGCCGGGGCGGGATCGGGGCCGAGGCGCTCGAGCGCCGCCACGGTGTGCGCGACGTCGGACGCGGACGGCAGGGGGTGGGACGTGCGGGTGAGGGTCGCGCGGGCACGGGCGCCCAGCAGTCGCTCCACGTCGGGCAGGGTGCCGGGGTCGGCGAGGTCGACACCGTGCCGCGCGAGCCGGCACGCGGCGACCTCCCGCAGGCGCCGCAGCACCCGCTCGCCGGCGCGTCCGTCCCGGCCCACCATCGTCCACGCGAGCTCCAGCACCTCGCCCCGCGTCCCGTCGCGGGCGGCGGACCGGTGCCGCTCGCGCACCGGCTCCGGGGTCAGGTCGACGCGCTCGACGACGGCGGTCAGGGCGGCAGCGCCCAGCGCGACGACGACCGCGGACCGCACGTCCAGCCCGAACGCCAGGAGCAGGGTCGCCGCCGCAGCCAGCACGACCACCGGCCGCTTGAGCCGCGCGGTCAGGACGCGCACGACCTGCCCGGCCGTCACGGCGTGCCGCCCGGGTCGGCGGGAGGTGCTGTGCCCGCGCGGCCGTCCCCGCCCGCCTCCTGCTCCCCCGCGGCGTCCGCCCGCCGCGCCAGCCCCGTCCCGACGACGTCGAGCAGCTCGCGCGCACGGCGGACGTCGGCGGCCGTGACGGGGTGCGCCCCGAACCGTGCGGTCAGGTAGAGCGCGAGCAGCGCACGCGTCGCGTCGGGGTCGGCGCGCGTGCGGTCGAGGACGTCGAGCGTGAACTCCGTCGCCGTCTGGGCGCGGTCGCGCACCACGCCGGTCGACGCGGCGGCCTCCTCGACGGCGACCCACGCCGCGACGACGGCGTCGCCCGGCGGCACGTCGTCGGCCAGCGCGCGCGACGCGGACCGCACACCCGCGCGCATCGCGGCGACCACCTGCATGTCCCCCACGTCGGCCGCCGTGCCCGGCGCGTCGGCGTCCCCGGGCGGCGGCGGCGTCCACCACCGGCGGCGGCGCAGCCACCTCGCGACGAGCGCCAGCACGGCGGCGACGGCGAGCACGACCAGCACCACGGTGACGGTGCGCAGCCACGCGGGCGGGTCGCCGGGCTCCGTGACCGGGCGGTCGACGCCGGCCGGCGGCGGGGACGGCGGGGGCGGCGCGGAGAACGTCGGCAGGTCCGGCGGCTCGACCTGGCGGCCGCCGAGCTGGACGGGGCCCGCCAGAGCGCCCGCCAGCACGGCGACCACGACGAGGACGGCCGCGGCCGCGGTGAGGACGACGGCCCGGTCGCGCGCGGACGCCACGGCGCGGTCGGGCCCGGCGGGTGCCGCGGGACGGGCAGGGGGCGGCACCTCCGGTCGCGGCGTGCGCTGCGTCGTCGGCACCGGCCTCCCCCTCGTCGTCGGTGCGGGCGCGGCCAGGCTAGTGGGCGCGCGCGGCCGCCGGGGGCTCGTCCACAGGTGGCTCGGCCGTCCGGGCGACCGTCGGCGCACCTCCACCCGGTCTGCCCGGACGGGCAGCCGTCTCGACGCGCACGTCCGCACCGTCCGGGGTAGGCAGGGCCGTGGGGAGGGAGCACATGGCGGAGGCACGGGACGGGACGGGCGAGCGCGGGCGGTCGGTCGGCGCGGCGGCGCTGGTCGGGGTCGGGCTCATGGCGGCGGTGGACGAGATCGTCTTCCACCAGGTGCTGGGGTGGCACCACTTCTACGACCGCTCGACGCCCGACGTCGCGCTGCTCTCGGACGGCCTGCTGCACGCCGCGGAGCTGGTCGTGCTCGTGGCAGGCGCGTTCCTGCTCGCCGACCTGCTGCGGCGGCGCGCGCTCGTGCCGGTCGCCGCGTGGGCGGGCGGGCTGCTCGGCGCGGGCGGGTTCCAGCTCGTCGACGGGCTGGTCAACCACAAGGTGCTGCGCCTGCACCAGGTGCGGTACGACGTCGAGCTGCTGCCGTACGACCTCGCGTGGAACGGGTTCGCCGTCGCGCTGCTGGTCGCCGGGCTGGTGCTGCTGCTGCGGTCGCGGCGTCGCGCGGCGACCGGGAGCGATGACGGGTTGGGCGACGACGGGCCGGGCGACGGGACGCGGGCGCGGGCCGACGCGCGTGCGGCCGGCGGGCGGGAGACGGGCGGCCGACGCGCGGCGGGCGCCCACGCCGCCGAGGGACCGGCCCGGGGCACGGGCCGTACGCACGCCGCCGAGCGTCCCGCGCGGCCGGCGGTGCGCGCACGGGTCGAGGAGCCGCCGGCCACACCGCCCCGCGGGCGGCGCCGCGCGCCGGGCCCGGCCACCGGCGCGATGCCGCTCGTGCCGCCCACGACACCCGGGGCAGCCGAGGCGCCCGAGGCACCCGGGTCGCCTGCCGACGCCCCCCGGCGACGCCGCGACGACCGCCCGTCCGGCCGGCGGGCCGCGGACCCGTGAGCGCCCACGGGCGTCCGGTCCGCGCGTCGCACGACGCGCTGCCGCACGGACGGCGACGCGGACGGTGACCGGCGTCCTCGCGGCGGTGACGCACCACGGCGGCGCCGGTGGTGCGGCCGGTGCCGCGTGGCCGCAGGTCGTGCTGGTCGCGGCCCTGCTCGCCGTCCCGTACGCGGTCGGCGTCGCGCGGTACCGCGACCGGATGCCACGCGCGTGGCCGCCGTGGCGGACCGCCTCGTGGTGCGCCGGCGCGCTGCTGGTGGGCGTCGCGATGTCGCCCGTGCTGGCCGTCGTGCCCGACCCGGCGGTGCGGCACATGGTCCAGCACCTGCTGCTCGGCATGCTGGCGCCGCTGGGTCTCGTGCTCGCGGCACCGGTGACGCTGCTGCTCGGCGCCGCGTCGCCCCGGGGGCGTCGGGGCGTGGCCACCGTCCTGCACGCGCCCGCGGTCCGCGTGCTGACGCACCCCGTGACGGCGGCGCTGCTGCACGTCGGCGGGCTGCTCGCGCTGTACCTGACGCCGCTGTACGCACGGGCCGCCGCCGACCCGGTCGTCCACGCCGTCGTGCTGGCGCACTTCCTGCTCGCCGGCTGCCTGTTCGCGTGGGCCGTCGCCGGCCCGGACCCGGCGCCGCGGCGGCCGGGCGTCCTGCCGCGGCTGGTCGTGCTCGTCGTCGCGTCCGGCGTGCACGGCGCGCTCGCCAAGTACCTGTACGCGCACGCCGACCGCCTGCCGCCCGGCGGTGGGCACACGGTCGCGCAGGTGGAGGCCGCGGCGCGGTGGATGTACTACGGCGGCGACGTGGCGGAGGTGCTGCTTGCGGTCGCGCTGCTTGCCGGGTGGTACCGGGTGCGCCGGCGGTCACCGGCCCGCACTGCGGTCGGTGGTAGCGGTCAATTCACTGCACATGGTAGTCAGATTCGTGCTTGACGCTCTTTCGCGCTGAGCGCTACGGTCCTCCCGGCCGCACACAGCGGCGTGAATTCACTCAGGCGGCAGAAGAAATGAAGGTCTCGCGACTCGTCAGCCTGTCGGCCGCATCCGTGGTCAGCATCTCCATGATCGTCGGCGTGGGCGCCACCGCGCACGCCGCCCCGCCCGTGCCCGTCGCCAAGCGCACGGTCCTGCACGGCCCGCAGGCGTCCTCGACGCACAGGGGCAGACGGCACAGCTCCTCGAGCTCATCGCCGCGATCCCCGACTCCGTGCTGCTGCAGGGCGACGCGGCGAAGAACGCGTGGATCGCGGAGCGCCTCGTCGCCAGCGGGCTCTCGCCCGTCGCAGTCGCCGAGCTCGACGGCACCGGCGCCGTTCCGGACGGGTTCCTCGAGTGCTCCGGGGCTATCCTGATCCTCATCGGAACAACGGCGATCCCTGCGGCCAAGCTCCTGAGGATCAAGCGGCTCATGGACGACCTCGGCGGGGTGACGACGGCGATCAGGATCATGTGGGGTGCGAGTTTCTCCCACGAGAAGCTTAAGGCCGTGGGCGCAGCGGCGGCGGCTCTCGGAGCCGAACTCCTCGGCATTGCAGCGGTGAAGACCGCCTGCTTCTGAACAATGAAGGGGTGAGTTCCGCCATGAAGAAGCACCTACCGACGGCCGCGTTCTTCGGCCTGATGATCCTTGCGGGCGTCGTGTACTTCGCCGCTGAGAACGTGCTGCTGGCGGCCGCTGTCGCGGCACTGGCCGTGACGATCTGGGGCTTCACGCCGTCCGGATTCGGCCACGTGCCGAAGCGTGGACCGGTCGTCAGCCCGAAGGAGCTCAAGGAGTACCGACGACAGCACCCCGGCGCGACGATCGCCGACGCGATCGAGCACGCCGGTCGGTGAGTCGACAGGTCGTGGTGCCACCCATCGTCGGGCGGCACCACGACTTGTCGCCGGTGTCGAGCCCGATCCCGTCCGGGCGCGAGCGGGGACGCGGACGTGCGCACACTGATCGCGTGACGACGTCGCGATGCCCTCAGCCCGCGGTGCGGGCGTCCGTGCGTCGCTCCTCGCCACCGGCCTCCTGACGGCCGTCGTGGCCCCCGCCGGCGACGACGGCGGTACGGCCCACCCGACGGTCACCACGAGCCCCCCGCCGTGTCGGCGACCGCAGCACCTCGTCCGCTCACCGATGCCGCCCCCGCGGAGGCGCCCGCACCCCCGCCCGCCTACGCGGCCACGGTCGGCCCGATCACGCCCGATCACGCCCGAGCTCGCCGCCCGCTGCAGGCGTCGTAGCGGCCCGGCTGCCCGGTGCCCCTGGGGGAGCTGCGGTACCTGACGGTGACGCACCACGACATGGCCGGCGGCGTCGTGACGGGCGAGCTCGTGGTCCACGCCGACGTCGCCGACGGCCTCGTCGAGGTCTTCCGCACCCTCTTCGACGCCGGCTACCCGATCGCCTCGATGCGGCTCGTCGACGACTTCGGTGCCGACGACGACGCGTCGATGGCCGCCGACAACGCCAGCGCCTTCAACTGCCGGGCCGTCACCGGCGGCACCGGCTGGTCCGAGCACTCCTACGGCCGCGCGATCGACGTCAACCCGGTCGAGAACCCGTACGTGCGGGGCACCACGGTCCTGCCGCCCGCGGGCGCGGCGTTCGTCGACCGGCACGCCGCACCCGGCGTGATCCTCGACGGGGACGTCGTCGTGCAGGCGTTCGCCGCGCACGGGTGGCAGTGGGGCGGGCACTGGACGAGCCCGAAGGACTACCAGCACTTCTCGACGACGGGCCGCTGAGCGCGCGTTGCTAGCGTCGGCCCGGTGACCCGACCCCGGTGCGCCCGATGAGCGACGTCCTCGACCAGCTGCGCCGCCACCCCGACCTCGAGGCGCCGAACCTGTTCGCCGTCGACGCGACCGACCGGCTGGTCCTCGACGAGGCCGCCGACGCGCTCGCGGACGCCGCCGACGGGACCGTCGTCGTCATCGGCGACCGCTACGGCGCGCTGACCCTCGGCGCCGTCGCGAGGCACGGCGTCACCGGCGTCCGCACGCACCAGGACCGGCTGACGGGCGAGCGCGCGCTGCACGCGAACGCCGAGCGGCTGGGGATCGGCGGGTTCACGTCGCACGAGCTCACCCCCGACCTCGTCGCCGGGGCGCGGCTCGTGCTGCTGCAGCTGCCGCGGTCGCTCGACGCGCTCGACGAGATCGCGGCGCTGGTCGCGGACCACGCGGACCCGGCCGTCGTCGTGGTCGCCGGCGGGCGGGTCAAGCACATGACGACCGCGATGAACGACGTGCTGGGCCGGCACCTCGCGGTGGTCGAGGCGCGGCTGGCACGGCAGAAGTCGCGGGTGGTCGTCGCGTCGTCCCCGCGCCCGGCGCAGGACCGGCCGGCGCGGCGGTGGCCGGAGCGCGCGGAGCACCCCGACCTCGGCCTCGTCGTCTGCGCGCACGGCGGCGCGTTCGCGGGCACCGGCGTCGACATCGGGACCCGGGCGCTGCTGGCGCACCTGGACGCCGTCGGGCAGACCACGGGCGCGGCCGTGGACCTCGGCTGCGGCACCGGCGTGCTGGCCGTCGCCCTCGCCCGCCTCCGGCCCAAAGTGGCCGTGACGGCGACCGACGAGTCGGCGGCGGCCGTCGCCTCGGCGGCAGCGACGGTCGACGCGAACGACGTGGCGGACCGCGTCCGCGTCACCCGCGCCGTCGGGACCGAGGGCATCCCCGACGCGAGCGTCGACCTCGTGCTGCTCAACCCGCCGTTCCACGTGGGGGCGACCGTGCACCCCGGCGTCGCCCGCACCCTGTTCGCGGACGCCGCGCGCGTGCTGCGGCCCGGCGGCGAGCTGTGGGCGGTGTGGAACTCGCACCTGCGCTACCGCCCGACGCTCGAGCAGGTCGTCGGGCCGACGCGTCAGCTCGGGCGGGACCCGAAGTTCACGGTGACGGTGTCGACGCGCCGCTGAGCCACCCGGTCGCTCGGGCTCCCCCTCGCAGCGCGTGCTCGCCGTCGTTGCAGCGGCGTGCCCCCAGGACGGTCCCGGAGGCCCGCTCCTCGTGCGCCACCCTCGACGCAGCCACCGTCTCGCACCCGTCCGGCCGTTCTCCGTGTCGGCGCCCTGCCCTACCGTCGTCCCGCCGGCACCCGCCGGGCGTGGGAGGAGGGGGCCGTGGCCGTCGACCAGGTGTACCGGTACCCCGCGCCGTCGCGCCTCGCGCTCGCGGACGGCCACGCCGACCTGCGGCTCGCGACCAGCGGGGGCAGCACGGCCGCGGGCGCGGCCGAGCACCCGCACTTCTTCGACGGCGAGGTCGCGCACGCCGACCAGACCGCCGTCGCGCTGCTCGCCGTCGCCCGCGTGGCGCGCACCCGCTTCTGGACGCCGCCCGGCATGGTCGCGGCGGCGATCCGCGCCGCGGACCCGGTCGTGACGAGCGACGGGCGGAACCTGCGGTTCGAGTCCTTCTCCGTGTGCTGCGGCGTGCACGCACGGCTCGACGTCCTCCCGGGCGGCCTGGCCGCCGCCGCGGTCACGACCGGCACGACCAACGTCGACGTGAACCCTCCCCTGCGTGCCGCGCTGGCGCAGGTCGCGCGCGGCGACGCGCTGCGCCTCGCGGTGGGCGAGGAGCTGGCGGTCACGACGGCGGCCGGCACGGTGGTCGAGGAGCGGGTGCCGCTGCCGGGGCGCTGGCTGAAGGGCTTCGCCGAGGTCCAGGTCGCCGGCGCGGGCATGGCGCCGGTGTGGGAGGTCGGCGCCGCCGCCGCACGGGCGTTCGTCCGCGGGTTGCCGCGCGGCACCACGCGCGTCGGCACGGTCCTGTGGGCGGTGCCGTCCCTCGCCTCGGTGCGGCTCACGAGCCGCCCCGGGAACGGCGCCGTCGCGGTCGTCGGCGCCGACCGGCTCCGGGTCCTGGAGCCGCTGCTGCGGTTCGCGACGGGTCTGCGCACCTACGCGCCCGCCGGCGCCGGTGCGGGACGCGCGACGGCCGCCACGTGGGAGCTCGCGATGCCGGGGGCACGTCTCGTCCTGACGCTCAGCCCGGACGTCGGTCGCGGCTTCTCGGGTGAGGGCGGGGTGCTGGTCGACCTGGCGGACCCGCGCACGGGCGACGACGCGGACCTCGTCGGCGCGGCGCTCGCGTACGAGCCGCGCGTCGACGTGCTCGACCTGCACCGGCGCACCGGGCTCCCGCACGAGCGCGTCGTGCGGGCGCTGACACGGCTCGGTGCGGCCGGCCGGGTCGGGTACGACGCGCACGCGGGCGCCTTCTTCCACCGGGAGCTGCCGTACGACCCGGCGGCGCTCGACGCGCTGCACCCCCGCCTGCTCGACGCCCGCGCGCTCGTGGACGCCGGTGCCGTCTCGCCCGCCGACGACCGGGGCGTGCACCGGGTCCGCAGCGGCGACGTCGAGCACGGGGTCCGCCTCCGTCCCGACGGCGACCGGTGCACGTGCCCCTGGTACGGGCGGCACGGCGACGACCGGGGGCCGTGCAAGCACGTCCTCGCGGCGCGGCTGCTGGCGGACCGCGCATGACCCGCGACCACGCCGCTGCCGCGGCACACGTCCTGGACCGGGTACGCGCGGGCGACGGGGAGGCCGTCGTGGCCGCCCTCGCGGGGATGACGGCGGCAGGTCGGACCGCGACGTGGCGCTCGCTGCGCCCGCTCGGCGAGCCCGACCGTGGCGACCACATGTCCGATGCGCGCTGGCGGGTGTGGACGAGCGACGCGATGGCGCTGGCCCGGCTCGGCTGCGCGCCCGCGTCGCAGGCGCGCGAGGCGCTCGAAGGCCAGTGGTGGGACGCACGCACGGCCGAGCTCGCCGCGCAGGTCCTCGCCGACCGCGACCCGTCGTGGCTGACGACGCTCGACCGCGGCGACGCGGTCCCGTTCCGGGTGCTGCGCGCACTGCTGCGCCGCGGCGTCCTCGAGCCGCCGCTGGGCGACGACTACGTCCTGGCCGCGGTGCACACGCTCGCCCGGCGCGGCGTGCACGCCTCCGCGGTGCTCGATGCCGTCCGCGCCGATCCCGGGCTCGTGGACGACGTGGTGTGGCGCCTGCTGACGACCGAGCGCGCGGGGCGGGCGCTCCAACGCATCGACGAGTTCCTGCTCGCGCCGACCGAGCAGTTCGGCACGCCCCTCCCCCCGTGCCCCGAGGCGACCTGGCGCCACGCGCTCGTCACGCTGTCCTCCACGGGTGAGCTCGACCGCGACCGCCTGCTCGACGCCTGCCTGACCGCACTCGGCGCCGACTGGTCCGCGGCCGACCTGGTCTGGTTCGTGCGCCTGCACGCGGCGCTCGCCCCCACCCTCGACGAGACCGCGGCGCGCACCTCCGTCTACGCAGGGCTGGTGACGCGCACGGCCGGCGGCCCCGTCACCGTCGGCCTCGACGCGCTCCGCACGCTCGAACGGGCCGGCCGCCTCCCGCCCGCGACGTTCCTCGCCGTCGCACCCGCGGTGCTGGCCCGGTCGGAGAAGGGCAGCGCGTCGGCCGCGCTCCGGCTGCTGCGCGCGCTCGCGGCCCGCGAACCCGCAGCGACCCACGAAGTGGTCGAGGTCGTGCAGGCGGCGTGCGAGCACCCGCACGCGACGGTGCGCGAGGACGCGACGCGGTTGCTCGCGGACCTCGGTGCCGCACCCGCCGCCGCGGCGGAGGACCCCGGCCTGCCGGACACGCTGCCCCCCGACCTCCCCGCCGTGGCGCCGGTCCGTCCCGTGCGGGACGCCGACGAGCTGCTCGAGCTCCTCGTCGCCCTGGTCGAGGGCGTGCGCGACCCCCTCGCGCTCGAACGCGCCCACGAGGGCGTCGTCCGCCTGCGCGACGCGCACCCGCCCGTGGGAGCGGCCGCGGTCGTGGCCCGGGCGCGCGCCGTCGTCGCCGAGTTCGACCCGTACCGCGACTGGCTCCCCCGCAGCGAGCGCGTCGAGCTGGCCCGGCTCGTCCTCGTCTGGCTGGACGGCGCCGAGCCCGCACCCCGCAACCGCGGCCGCCCCCACCCGCAGCGCCGGTGGTTCGCCGGGCGGGTCTCGGACCGGTCCCTGGGCGCCGCCGTCGCGCGCCGCGGCGACGAGGTCGCCCGCGCGGTCCGCACGGGAGGGGGAGCGCTCGTGTCGCTGCCGAGCGGCTCCGACGGCAGCCTCGACGCCGACGTCCTCGCCGCACGGCTCGCCGCCCCCGGCCACCGCCCTGTCCGGCACGACGTCGGGCTGGCCCTGCTGCGGGTCCCCGCCGGGCAGCTCGACGCGCTCGGCACCCACCTCGCGCCCTCCCCCGAGGGCGCTGCCGCACTCCCTCTCCTGCGCGGCTGGCGCCCGGACTGGCAGCGCGTCCAGGGCGTGTGCGACGACGCCGCCCCGGAGACGTGGGCACGCGCGGTCGCGTGGCAGGACGGCCGGACTCGCCTCGGGCGGGACGACGATCTCGTCGCGCTCGTCCTGGACCGGCACGACCCCCTGCGCGGTGCACCGGACGAGCAGGGCGACGAGGTCACGTCCTGGCCGTGGTTCACCGGCGACCGCCCCGACCTCCTCGCCTCCCACGCGCACCCCGGGCTGCTGCTCGCGACGTCGGACGGCCGCTCCGACATGGTGCTGCCGGTGCTCGACGCATTCGCGTCCACGGCCCGGTCGGTCGGTCCGCCGACGTGCTCGGCGCTGGTGCTCGCGGCCGCGTCGGGCGACGGGACGGTGCGCATCGGTGCCGCGGACGCGGTCGCGGCGCTCGCATCGCGCGGGCTGCTCGGCGGGGCCGTGCTCGGGGCGCAGGTCCGCGCCCTGGTCGCCGACGGCACGGTCGTCGGCGGGCGAGTCGTGGCGACGCTGCGGGAGGCGGCCCGCGCCGGGGCGGCCGCCGCCGACGTCGTCCTCGACGCACTCGTCGCGGCCCTGCCGGACGTCGCCGGCCGCCGCGACGCCCACCTGTGGGTCGACGCGGTCGCCGAGGTGGCGACGGCGCGGGGCCAATCCCCGGCGCTCCCCGACGCGCTGCTGGCGCGCGGCCGGGGGTCGAGCGCGCTCGCACGGGCGGTGCGTCGGGTGCCGGGCGTGCCACCCTCGCCCTAGCCCGGACGTCGCCGCCTCAGGCGCTCGGCGGCCACCGCTCGGACGACGCGCCGTCCCGCCGCCATGCCATGAGCGCATATCCGCACATAGATCGCATGTGCTGATATCGTCACATCGATCGCGTGGGTCGATATCCGCGCACGAGAGGCGGTCATGGCCACACCACCGGAGACGACCTGGGCGTCCGTGCACAGCGCAGCCGAGCTCGGCGCGTTCCTCCGCCACGTGCGCGAGAGTCGCGGCCTGTCCCAGGAGGAGCTGGCCGACGAGCTCGGCATCGACCGGCGCTACGTCTACCAGATCGAGGCGGGCACCCCGACCCTCTACACCCGGCGCCTGTTCGGCCTGCTGCGCCTGCTCGACGTGCGCATGGAGGTCCACGCCCGGTGAGCGTGCAGGCACTCGACGCGTGGCTCTACGGCACCCTCGTCGCCCGCGTCGAACGTGACCGCGACGAGCGCGTCCGCCTCCGGTTCACCGGCGAGGCGCTCGCCCGGTGGGGCCGCGGCGCCTCGGTGCTCTCCGGCCTGCTGCCCCTCTCCGACCGGCCGCCCGCGTCGGCGGCCGCGTCCGCGTGGCTGCGCGGGCTCATGCCCGAGGGGCGGGCGCGCAGCCATCTCGCGTCCCGCGCCGGCGTCGCCCCCGACGACGTCGTCGGGTTCCTCGCGGTGTACGGCCGGGACACCGCCGGCGCCGTCACGCTCGTGCCCGAGGGCACGGCACCGGACCGCCCCGACACCCCGGCGCGCCTCCTCGCCGAGGAGTCGATCGGTGCGCTGCTCGACGAGGCGGCCGAGTCCGGGACCGCCGACCAGCCGACCTCCATCACCGGGCTGGAGTCGAAGATCGTCCTGACGGCGGTGCCCGGCGGGCTCGCGCAGCCGACCCCTCGCCTGCCGTCGACGCACATCCTCAAGCTGGCGCGACCCGCCGGCTCGCGGTCCGCCGACCTCACGGACACGGAGGAGGCCGCGCTCGTGCTCGCACGCGCGTGCGGCCTCGGCGACGTCGAGGCCGACCACCGGGACTTCGCGGGACGGCGCGCGCTCGTCGTACGTCGCTACGACCGCGTCCTCGCGCCCGACCGGGTCGACCGGGTCCACCAGGAGGACACCGCCCAGCTGCTCGGCCTGGACACCTCCGACCCCGACCGCAAGTTCCAGTACGGGCGGCGCCTGCCGTCGCTGCGCGAGATCGCCACCCGGCTCGACCGGCTCGGCGTCCCGCTGCGCGACCTGCTCGCCCTGACGACCTTCAACCTGGCGATCGGCAACACCGACGCCCACGCCAAGAACCTCTCGGTCCTGCACCTCGCCGACGGCTCCCATCGGCTCGCCCCCGCGTACGACGTCTCCCCGCACACCCACCACGCGCACGCCGACACGCGCTTCGCCATGGACGTCGACGGGGAGCGCGCGATGGCGACGCTCGGGGCGCAGCACCTCGTCGCGGAGGCCACCGCGTGGGGGGTGCCTCCGCGCCTGGCGCGACGCACGGTGCACGGCACGCTGGACCGGCTCGCCGCCGCGCTCGACGCGCTGGACCGCGCGGCCCACCCCGGCGTCGGCGAGGCGGCGTGGACGACCGTGGACCGGCGCGTCGCGCGGCTGCTCGACGACTCTCGACGGATCGGCTGACCGTCCACCCGCGCCCCTGGCTCACGCAGCCGCCGGAGCACCGGGCAGGCGGGGCGCACGTGGACTGCCGTCGCGACCCCGGTCGGGACCGACGCTCACCGCCACCAGCACCGTCGCCCGCTCCCCGGGAGCGCCCGCCAGGAGGCTCTTGACCCGCCGGACCGCGACGCGCGGAGCGGCGATGCGGCCGGTTCCCGGTGGACGGAACGTCAGTCCGGGCACGTCCGCCTCGTCGAACACCCACCGCCACCACGGCAGACCGCGCGTGCCTGCGACGTGGACGTGGACCGCCCCCGGGACCGCGGTCCCCGACGTCGCGAGAGCGGTCGTCACCGCCACCGCCAGCCCTCGGGTGAGGGGCACCCCGTCCCCGAGGAGCCGCCGCACGCGTCGCACCCCTGGGTCCTCAGGACCGCCGATCCACACGCGCGCACCGCCCACGTCGAGATAGGCACCGCGCCGCTCGACCGGCAGGGAGTCGAGGGGAACCGGTGCCTGGCGCCGCTTCGACGACAGCCAGAACCGGATCTCCTCCAGTGCCGCAGCGGCGCTGTCCCGCACCACCAGGTCGTCGTCGTGCAGCAGGTCGCACAGGAGGAGGGGCACGCGGTCGGTCGTCAGGCGGCGACGCTCCCGCACGAGCTGCCCCAGGCACTCGGCGGCCATCACCCGGACCACGGGCCGTTCCGCCGACCGCGCGAGGTCCATGAGGTACGCCTCGTGAGCCGTCTGGTCCGCCACGACGGACGTCAGCTCCATCGCGGCGTAGGGGATCCGCGCGTCGTCGGTGCCCGGGTCCGTGAGCTCCTCGCGGAGGAGTGCCTCGGCGTCCGGTCGGGCAGACATCAGTACTTCTTCCCCTTGTCGTTCTTGACGAGCCCGCCCCGGCGGAGCACGGCCTGCTGCATGTTCGTGAGGCCCGACACGACCCGCGCCGGCCTCGGCGAGAGCACGGGTGCGCACGACCGTCGAGCAGGGCCACGACGAGCGCGACGAGGCGCGCCCCGGACGGGACGAGAGGCTGACGCCCGGAGAGCCGAGGGAGTGGCCGTCGACCACGGGGACGTCGTCGCCCCCTGCGCAGGCCGCCCACCCGGGGCGCCCCCGCCGCTGGTCACGGCGCGATCTCCGCCACCGGCATCCACAGGTCGAGCCCGCCCAGCGTGTCGTGCGTCCACGCGGACGCGCCCCCG
Organism: Cellulomonas sp. NPDC057328; assembly: GCF_042667215.1. Lineage (NCBI taxonomy): Bacteria > Bacillati > Actinomycetota > Actinomycetes > Micrococcales > Cellulomonadaceae > Cellulomonas > Cellulomonas sp. NPDC057328. The sequence continues at coordinate 44,179 of NZ_JBHUZW010000001.1, forward strand.
AGCGGCAGCTCCAGGCCGCGCCCCGTGACGGCGCGGAGCCAGCCGGCGAGCCCCGGCCGGTCGTCGGACCAGAGCAGGCCCGCGAGCACGTCCACGAGCGTCAGCTCGCCGAGCACCTCCGGGTCGTCCGGGTAGAGCTCCCGTCGCCGTGCGACCCACCGGTCGTGCACGCCGTGCACGTCGAGCGGCGCGGCGTCGACCGCGGCACAGGCGCGGAGGCGGTCGCCGACGTCCCGCGCCAGGCGGTTCGGCCACAGGGACGCCGAGCCCTCGAGCCCTGCCGGCGCATAGCCGGGGTCCGGGAACGCCGCCGCGGCACGACGGGCGTCCGCCGACGCCATCGCCAGGTCCACCTGGTTCTCCCCCTCGACGGTCGCCGCCAGGATCACCGGGGTGCGCCCCCCGCGGAGCACCGTCCCGACAGCACGGGTGTCCCCGACCGGCAGCGGCTCCCCCGCGTGGTGGCGCAGGCGCAGCCCGGCGCGCGGGACGAGCGCGAGGAGGATGCCCTGCCCCGCCGCCTCCCCCACCGCCGCGACGAGGGCCCTGATCTGCGCGTCCCGCACCGCCGTGGGCCATCCGCAGGTGAGGCGGTCGATGCACCAGCCCGAGGCGTCGTAGGAGAGGTACGTCAGCAACGACGCGCGCAGGCTCAGCACGGGACCGACCGGCCCCGCGGACGTGTGCGGTCCGTCCACGCGCCGTCGCCGCCCCTCGCCACCCCCGCCCGCCTCACGCCTCCCGCCCCGTCGCCGCGTCCACCCGTCGTCCTCCCTCACCCGCCGCGCGCCCCCGACGCACCTGCGCGAGACGGTGCTGCGCGAGACCGCGGACCCGCCGCGTGCGTCCGTCCCGCACGAGCACCTCGAGAACGTCGGGGCGTTCGGACGTGCCGGCGAGCCGCCGCTGCAGGGAGTCGGTCCACGCGGCCACCGCAGCCGGCGCGATCGGCAGGCCGGCCGCCAGGGCACGCGCCGAGCGCAGCTCGGCGACGCGGGCGGCGACGAGCCCCCGCGGGTCGAGGAGGGCCGCGCGGGCCCAGTCGTCCAGCTCGCCGTCGGGCGCGTCGTCCAGCGCCGTCAGCACGACGGAGGTGGCGACGTGCGGGTCCGGCTCGCCCGCGAGGCACGACCGCACCGCAGCGCCGCGTCCCTGGCGGAGTGCCGCCGCGTACAGGGCGTGCCGGTCGTGCTCGTCGTCCCATGGCCCGTGGTGGTCGTCCCCGACCGCTACGGCCAGAGCGTCGAGGGCGCGGTCCAGGCCGGGGTGCCGCGCGGCGAACCCCGACTCGCCCGCGCGGCCGGCGTCCTGCACGAGCGTGGTCCCGGCGACGTCGCGCAGGAGCGCGTGCAGGCGGTCCGCGCCCGTGTCGTCCAGCCCCACCCCCCACACGCGTGCGAGGTACCGCCGCACCGCACCGACGGCGGCCCCCGGGTCGCCGGTGCGCGCGAGGACCGACAGGGCGCGGTCGGCGACGTCGTCGTACTCGTCCGCGGGGGCGTCGTCCCCGAGCGCCACCAGGTCCAGCGCCCGCACGGCGGCGCGCAGCCGGCGCACGTCGGGCCGCCGCTGCGCCCCCGGGACCCGCCCCGACCCCACCTCCCGCTCGGTCATGCGCCGATGGTGGCACCCGTGCGGCGCGCCCGGCCACAGCGGCGGGCGGCCTAGCCTCGTGCGTCATGAGGGTCGGCGAGTTCTGGCAGGTCGTCGCGGCGGCGGACGAGCACGCGCGCGACCACGGCACCACCCCCGCCGAGGGGCTCCGCGCCCAGCTCGCGCCCCTGCCCACCGGCGCGGTGCGGCGCTTCCACCGGCACGTCGAGCGGTTCGCGGCCCGGGCTGCCACGTCCGAGCTGTCGGCCGCCGCCCTGCTGCTGGGCGGTGACAGCGACGACGGCTTCCTGGACCTGTGCACCTGGCTGGTCAGCCGGGGCCGCGAGACGTACGCGGCGGTGCTGGCCGACCCCGACCGCCTCGCGGACGCCGAGCACCTCGACGACCAGCTCGAGCACGCCGAGGAGTGGTCCTACGTCGCCGAGGAGGTCCTGGACGACCGCGACGCCGACCTCGGCGACGAACCCGACCTCGGCCCCGGACCCGAGCCGCTCACGGATGAGCAGGTCGCGGCCCTGCCGTCACGCTTCCCGCGCCTGTGGGCGCGGTACGGGCGCGGGGCCGACGACGGCCCCCCGGCGGGGCCGGCCGTGCCCGTGGCCGAGGTGGGCGCTCGACCCGGACCCGCCGTCGGCGCCGTCCCGGACCGAGCGGTGGCACCACGGCGACGGATGACGATCTCGCCCTTCGGCGTCCCCGACGGCAGCACGGTCCCCGGGGTGCGGTTCGAGCAGCCGCCGAAGGACGCCGACATCGAGTACCTGCGTGCGCGTGGCGTGCGCGCGGCCTGGCTGGAGAGCACCTGCTGGGACCGCACCCACCGCGGGCTGGACTGGCTCGTCGACCTCGCGCCGCTCGTCCTGGTCGTCGCCGCCCGCGGGACCGTGCCACACCTCCCCGCCGAGGCTCTCGCCCACGTGCAGCGGCTCGACGTGCATCCCGCTCAACGGCTCTCGGCCCCGCTCGACCCGTCGACCCTCACCTCCCTGCGGCAGCTGGCCGCCGCGCGGCGGCACCTCGACGGCCCACTCACCGCGCTGACAGGGCTCGAGGCACTCACGCTCGAGCAGGCGCCGATCCCGTCGCTCGACGAGGTCGCCGGTCTGCCGCACCTGCGCGACCTGCAGCTGTCGCTGGACCGCGCCGCTGGGGAGAAGCCCTTCTCCTTCGCAGGTGCGGACCGGCTCCCGGCGCTGCGGCAGCTCGCCGTGATGGAGTGCGCCATCGGGCCCCTCGACGGCGTCCAGCGTCTCGCCTCGCTCGAGAGGCTCTTCCTGTCCGCGCGCCATCCGCGCCGGTTCGACGGTCCGGTCGACCTGGCGCCGCTGGCACTGCTGCCGCGGCTGCGCGACATGCGCATCGTCACGAACGCCCCGTGCGTCAACGCCGACGTGCTGGATGCACTGCCGGCGCTCGAGGTCGCGGTCGTCGGCAAGCTCGAGGTCCGTCGCTGACCGCGGACCGCACCTCCTGGCGCCCGGCGCGGTGACCTTGTGGACGTCCGTCACGTCCGCCCCCTGCGCTCTGGGAGACTTCCTCCCATGACCTCGCCCGTCGACGCCTCCGCGCGCGTCCGCCTCGCCGACGTCACCCCGTCGATCGCCCTCGGACCGCTCGACGGGCGCTACCGCCCGGCCGTGGCGCCGCTGGTGGACCACCTGTCGGAGGCGGCGCTCAACCGCGCGCGCATCGAGGTCGAGGTCGAGTGGGTCATCCACCTGACCGACCACGGCGTGGTGCCGGGCGCGCCGGAGCTCGCGGTCGACGAGCAGGAGTACCTGCGGGACGTCGTGGCGACGTTCGGCGCGGCCGAGATCGCCGAGCTGGCCGAGATCGAGCGCACCACCGTGCACGACGTGAAGGCCGTCGAGTACTTCCTCAAGCGCCGCATCGCCGCCGCGCCCGAGGCCCTGCGGCCCGACACCGTCCTGGCGCAGGTCAACGAGCTCGTGCACTTCGCACTCACGAGCGAGGACGTCAACAACCTCTCCTACGCGCTGATGGTCCGCGGCGCGGTGCGCGAGGTGTGGTTCCCCGCGGCCGTCGCGCTCGTCGACGAGGTCGCGGCCATGGCCGCCGAGCACGCCGGCCACGCGATGCTCGCCCTCACGCACGGCCAGCCGGCGACCCCGACGACGCTCGGCAAGGAGCTCGCGGTGCTCGCGCACCGCCTGCGCCGCCAGCTGCGCCGAATCGAGGCCGACGAGTTCCTCGGCAAGCTCAACGGCGCGACCGGCACGTACGGCGCGCACCTCGCGGCCGTGCCGGACGCCGACTGGCAGATGGTGTCGCGCACGTTCGTCGAGCACCTCGGCCTCACCTGGAACCCCCTGACCACGCAGATCGAGTCGCACGACTGGCAGGCCGAGCTCTACGCCGACGTCGCACGCTTCAACCGCGTGCTCCACAACCTCGCCACGGACGTGTGGACGTACATCAGCCGGGGCGTCTTCACGCAGATCCCCGTCGCGGGCGCCACGGGCAGCTCGACGATGCCGCACAAAATCAACCCGATCCGCTTCGAGAACGCCGAGGCGAACTTGGAGCTCTCGTCCGCGCTGCTCGACACGCTCGCCTCGACGCTCGTCACGAGCCGGCTGCAGCGCGACCTCACCGACTCCACCACGCAGCGCAACATCGGTCCCGCGTTCGGGCACTCGCTGCTCGCGATCGACAACGTGCGCCGCGGCCTGCGCGCGCTGGCCGTCGACGAGGCACTGCTGGCACACGAGCTCGACGAGAACTGGGAGGTCCTCGGCGAGGCGGTGCAGTCGGCGATGCGCGCGGCGTCCGTCGCCGGCGTCGAGGGCATGGAGAACCCGTACGAGCGGCTCAAGGAGCTGACGCGCGGCCGTCGCCTCACGGCCGACGACATGCGGACCTTCGTCGCGGGTCTCGGGCTGCCCGCCGACGTCGCCGAGCGCCTCGCCGCGCTCACCCCCGGCACGTACACCGGTCTGGCGACCGAGCTCGTCGCCCACCTGGACCAGTAGCCCGTCCGGACTGTCACGGCACGCCCGTTTCATCCCCCGTTCGCCTCACCCGGACGGCGTAAACGGGTGCTCATCTGTGGGAGCGGTACCGATCGGACCCGCTCAAACCTGGACATGTGCCCTGTTGCGGGTCAGAATCGTCGCGTCCGTCGGAATCCTCCCCCTCCGTCCGATACGGCAAGGAAGCCCGCCCGTGACTCTGATGCAGAAGGCGATCACGCCCGCGCTCACCCAGGCGCACCTCACGCAGGGCCACGACCGCATCGCCGGCTACGTGGTCCGCGCCGAGGACGTCGCGTTCGCCACCACCCCGGCTCAGCTGTTCGAGGTGCACGGCCTGGGCTACCCGGGCTCACCGTTCAGCCCCTACGACCGGTACATCGACATCCTGCGGTTCGAGTCGTCGCCGCAGCTCCAGTACCGCGACGTGCCCGGCTACATCGTCCCGCTGTGGTGGCTCCGCCACTCCCGCATCCCCCCGGGCGCCGAGCTCATCCGCGTGCACGACGACGGCTCGTCGACGCTGCTCGCGCGCTACGGCGACGTCGGCACCGGCTGGACCGTCACGCAGCTCGGCGCCCCGCGGGCGGCTCTCGCGTCGCTGTCCCGCTGCGTCGGGCCCGTCGCCAAGTGGCACGGCGCGTACCTCGAGGCGGACGTCGTCGACGGCGGGCACACGGTCGTGCTCGCGCTGGCGAACCCCCCGCTCGCCGAGACGGGCTTCCACCAGTCGCCGTCGGGTCGCTGGTACCGCCGCGTCGCCCGCGAGGACGTCACCGAGCTGTTCGAGCTCGACCTGACCGCCCGCTGGAACGGGCTGTCGGTGCGCGTCGTCGACCAGTGGCAGGACGCGCAGCGGTACGTCGTCGCGCGCATCTCGCACCTGGGTGACGACATCGAGCGCGCCGAGCGCCTGCACCTCGAACGCGTCGAGGCCGGCGTGTACGAGGCGATCGTCTACGCCGCCGAGCTCACCGACATCCAGACCAACCAGGTCGTCCCGCACACGTGGGCGCCCGGCCCGGCCGCGCAGCAGCGGCACTGGGCGCACTCCTGACCCGGCAGTCCCCCAGCGACACGTCGATCTGGACGAATGTGTGGAAACTCTCCCATCCCACGCTCTGATCCCCTAGGATCGACGAGCACCGGTACGGACAGCGCTTCACCAGCGCCCGTACCGACGTCAGGCCCTCACGGGCGCTGACCCCGGAACCGCACCGGGCCTGGTCCTCCCCCCCGACCAGGCCCGGTGCGCTTTTTCTTGCCAGCGCACCGGACGGGCGCGGCCGTCACCGGATGCGGTCGCGCCGCCGGCCCCGGACGCACGAACCGGCCCTCCGCAGCGCGCCGGCCACGCGCGCGCGACCCGGTCGTTGGGCAACAGGGTGGAAGCCGACCCCTGCACAACGACCGGTCCGACGTCCCCCACGCAACCCGGCCGTTGCGCGGCACGGTGACAGGCGACGCCTGCACAACGACCGGTTCGCCGCCCCACCGCACACGACCCGGCCCTTGCGCAGCACCGTGACGACCGACGCCTGCACAACGACCGGTTCGACCGCCCAACCCCCGCGACCCGGCCCTTGCGCAGCACGATGGCCGCCGAGGCCTGCACAACGACCGGCTCGCCGGCCCAACCCCCGCGACCCGGCCCTTGCGCGGCACGGCGGCCGCCGAGGCCTGCACGACGACCGGCTCGGCAGCCCACCGGCACGCGACCCGGCCGTTGCGCAGGCCCAGACGACCGACGCCTGCACGACGACCGGTTCGACCTGCCGCCCGGACGATTCGGCGTGACGTGCGACTCCGGTGGGCGTCGCCGCCGGACCACCGGATCGGCCGCCGTCCGGTCCAGGACCCGGCCGTTGTGCAGCACCACGGCGGCGGATCGCTGCGCAACGGCCGGTTCGGCGGCGCAGCGACGGCGGCGCAGCGACGGTGGCGGTGCAGCGACCGGGGCACGGCGGCGGCAGCCGGCGGGTGCCGCGGGTGGCAGCGCTGCGGCAGCCGGCGGGTGCCGCGGGTGGCAGCGCTGCGGCAGCCGGCGGGTCCGTGGGTGACAGCGCTGCGGCAGCCGGCGGGTGCCGCGGGTGGCAGTGCCGCGGCGGCCGGTCCGCCGCCCGCGAGCGGTCGCCGGTATCGACCGCTCGCGTCAGCCGCGGGTGGTGGCCGGGGTGACGTCCGGGACGTCGACGGCCGCGAGCTCCGCCAGGGCGGCGGCGTACGCGGCGGCGTCGCCGGCGCGGGCGGCCGCTCGGGCGGCGACCGTCGGGGCGTGCAGCTGCGCGCGGACCTTGCGGCGCAGCGACCGGGCGCGGCGCTCGTCGCGCCCGTCCTCGGGGACCGCGGCGAGGGCCGTCTCGAGGGCGCCGAGGACGCGCGTGCGCTCGGCGACGACGGCGGGGTCCCAGTCGCGGACGCGGCGGTCGGCCTCGAACTCCTCGGCGGCCCGCTCGACAAGCGCACGGGCCTGGTCGAGCGCGGCGTGCTCGGCGGGGGCGTGCTCGGCGACGGACTGCAGCGACACGAGCGCGACGCCGGGCAGCGACCGGACGTCCGGGTCGACGTCGTGGCGCAGGGCCAGGTCGACGACCGTCAGCGGGCGCGCCTCGCCGCGGCGCGCGGCCGCGAGGGCGTCGACGCCGAGCACGGCACCGGCGGCGCCGCTGCACGCGACGACGAGGTCGACGTCGCGCAGCTCGGCGAGCAGGTCGGCGCCGGCGGGCAGCGCACGCACGCCGCGGGCGGCGGCGAACGGTCCGGCGCGGCCGCTGGGCGAGTACACGCGCACGTCGCGGACGCCGCGGGCCTTGAGGGCGGCGAGGCTCGCGCCGGCGTACGAGCCGGTGCCGACGAGCACGCACCGCACGGCGGCCCAGTCGGCGGACCCGTCGACGCCGGGCAGGGTCCGCTCGGCGAGGTCCAGCGCGACGCCGACGACCGATCGCCCGGTGGCGCCGAGCCCGGTGGCGGTCTCCACGGACCGCGACGCGCGCGAGGCCGCCTGGAACAGGGCCTCGAGGGTCGACGTCGTGGTGCCGTCCTGCCGCGCGCTGGTGAGCGCGCGACGCACCTGCCCGGCGATCTCCCGCTCCCCCACGACCATCGACTCGAGCCCGGACGCCACGGCGAAGAGGTGCTCGCTCGCGTCGGTGCCGGTGAGGGGGCGCAGGTGCTCGGCGACCTGCTCGGGTGCGTAGCCGGAGCGGGCCGCGACGGCGTCGGCGACGGCGCGCCGGGCGCTGGGGGTGTGGGCGACGTCGTCGACGTCCAGGTACAGCTCGAACCGGTTGCACGTCGCGAGCACGACGGCACCGGTGACGGCGGGGGTCGCGGCCACGAGGTCCTTGCCGACCACGTGGACGTCGGACTGCAGGCGCTCCAGGACGGTCAGGTCGAGGTCGTGGTGGCTCGCGACGAGGGACAGCAGCACCACGTGCTCGATTCAATCATCCCGAGAAATGTCCGGCACAATCGGTGGCGTGAGTCTTTCAGCACACCATCCGCTCGTCGACGGGCGCACCACCGATTCGCCGCTGGTGACGGCGTATTCCGGTCGCCGCCCCGAGCGGCTGCCGGTGTGGTTCATGCGTCAGGCCGGCCGTTCGCTGCCCGAGTACCGCGAGGTGCGCGCCGGCATCCCGATGCTCGACTCCTGCCTCGACCCGGACCTCGCGGCCGAGATCACCCTGCAGCCGGTGCGCCGGCACGGGGTCGACGCGGCCGTCTTCTTCTCGGACATCGTCGTGCCGCTCAAGCTGGTCGGGGTGGACGTCGAGATCAGGTCGGGCGTGGGCCCGGTCATGGGGTCGCCGGTGCGGACGGCGGACGACGTCGCCCGCCTGCGCGACCTCGGCCCGCTGACGCCCGAGCGCCTGGCGCCCGTCACGGCCGGCGTGGAGCGGACGGTCGCGGCGCTCGGCAGCACGCCGCTCGTCGGCTTCGCGGGCGCGCCGTTCACGCTCGCCGCGTACCTCGTCGAGGGCGGCCCGTCGCGCGACCACCTGGCCGCGCGTCGCCTCATGCACGCCGACCCGGCCACGTGGACGGCCCTCATGGACTGGACGGCGGAGGTCACGGGCGCGTTCCTCGAGGCGCAGGTGCGCGCGGGCGCGAGCGCCGGGCAGGTGTTCGACTCGTGGGCGGGTGCGCTGTCGCTCGCGGACTACCAGGCGCACTGCGCGCCGGCGTCCGCGCAGGTCCTGGCGCTGGTCCGGTCGCTGGGCGTGCCGGCGGTGCACTTCGGCGTCGCGACGGGCGAGCTGCTGGTCGCGATGCGCGACGCGGGCGCCGACGTCATGGGCGTCGACTACCGAGTCCCGCTCGACGAGGCGTCGCGGCGGCTCGGCGGGACGACGCCGCTGCAGGGCAACGTCGACCCGGCGCTGCTGGGCGCGCCGTGGGACGTCCTCGAGGCGCACGTGCGCGACGTGGTCGAGCGCGGCCGGTCCGCGCCGGGGCACGTCGTCAACCTCGGCCACGGCGTGCCGCCGGAGACCGACCCGACCGTCCTGACGCGCGTCGTCGAGCTGGTCCACTCGCTGTGAGCGCCGGCGAGGCCTGGGACGTCGTCGTCGTCGGCGCCGGCGTCGCGGGCCTCGTCGCCGCCCGTGACCTGGTCCGGGCCGGGCGCCGTGTCGTGCTCGTCGACGGCCGCGACGCACCGGGCGGCGCGGTGCGCGGGCACGACGTCGCGGGCCTGCGGCTCGACGCGGGCGCCGAGTCCTTCGCGACCCGCGGCGGCGCGGTGGCGACGCTGCTCGACGAGCTCGGCCTGCGCGACGACGTCGTGACGCCCGAGCCGCGCGGCGCCTGGGTGCACCTGACCAGCGGCGACGGTCCGCTGCCGCGCACCGGGCTGCTCGGCGTGCCCGCGCACCCGCTGGCCGGCGACGTGCGCCGCACGCTCGGCACGCGCGGCGCGCTGCGCGCCGCGCTGGACCTCGTCCTGCCGGCGCGGGTGGGCGCGCGCGCGACGACGTTCGGGGCGCTGGTGCGGGCGCGGATGGGCGACGCGGTGGCCGACCGGCTCGTCCACCCGGTCGTGGGCGGCGTGCACGCGGCCGACCCCGACGACCTCGCGACCGACACCGTCGCACCGGGCCTGGCCGCCGCACGGGCGGACGCCGGGGGCTCGCTCGCGCGCGGCGTGCGGGCGCTGCGCGCGTCGGCACCGGCGGGCAGCGCGGTGCAGGGGCTGCGCGGCGGGATCCACCGGCTCGTCGACGCGCTCGTCGCGGACGTCACCGGGCACGGCGGCGTCGTCCTCACGCGCACGCGCGCGACGTCGCTGGTCAGGGACGCGGACGGGACGCTCGTCGTGCGGACCGAGGCGGCCGGGACGACGGCGGCGCCCGCGACCGCCGCCGGTGAGCTGCGCGCGCCGCGCGTGCTGCTGGCCACGCCGCAGGCGCCGGCGCTGCTCGCGGGCCTCGGCGCGGCGGACCTCGCGTCGGTCGCCACGGACGACGGGGTGCCGGTCACGCTCGTCACGCTCGTGCTCGACGCGCCGGCGCTCGACGCCGCGCCGCGCGGCACCGGCGTGCTCGTCGGCCCGGGCGTCACGGACGTCACGGCCAAGGCCCTCACCCACGCGACCGCGAAGTGGGGCTGGCTGGCGCGCACGGCGCCCGCGGGCCGGCACGTGGTGCGGCTGTCGTTCGGGCGCGCGCCGGCGTCCGGTGCGGGCGGCGCGGGCGGCGCCGACGGCGTCCCGCCGGCGGACGCGCTGCTCGACGTCGCGCTCGCCGACGCGTCGACCCTGCTCGGCGTGCCGCTGGCCGCCGACGCGCTGGCCGGGCACGCGGTGGTCCGCTGGACGCAGTCGCTGCCCCGACCGAGCGCGGCCCACCGGGCGGCGGTGGCGGCCGTGCGTGCGGCGGTCGCGGGGCTGCCGGGCGTGGCCGTGTGCGGCGCGTGGGCGGCCGGGACGGGGCTCGCGTCGGTCGTGCCGGACGCGCGTGCGGCCGCGGCGACGCTGCTCGCCGCGACGTCCGACGCTCCGGACGACCCCGCCCACAATTGATCCGAGGAAAGGCGAGCCTTACCATTTCCGTACCCGGTGTGACGGCGACCTGACGCATTGTCAGAATGGGTCGCCGGCGCGTGTGACGCGGACCTGACGAATTGTCATCACGCCGCCGCGGAAATTGTGAGAACGCGCACCACGGGCGCCCGCGGCTTCGACATCACCGCGCCGCGGGTCGAGACTGGGGCCATGCCCCAGCACGTCCGTGTCGGTACCCGTGCGAGCGTGCTCGCCCTCACCCAGACCGGCCACGTCGCCGACGCCCTCGCCGCGCTGGCCGACCTCACGGTCGAGACGGTGCGCGTGCGCACCGAGGGCGACCGGGTCTCCGCGCCGCTCGCCACGCTCGGCGGCACCGGCGTCTTCGTCACCGCGCTGCGCGACGCGCTCCTCGACGACCGCTGCGACGTCGCCGTGCACTCCCTCAAGGACCTGCCGACCGGCGACGCCGACGGCCTGACCGTCGCCGCGATGCCCGTGCGCCAGGACCCCCGCGACGCCCTCTGCGCGCGCGACGGCCTCACGCTCGCCGAGCTGCCCGCCGGCGCGCACGTCGGCACCGGCTCGCCGCGCCGCGCCGCGCAGCTGCGGGCCCAGCGCCCCGACCTCGAGGTCGTCGACATCCGCGGCAACGTCGACACCCGGCTTCGGCGCGTGCGCGGCGCCGTCCCCGTCGAGGGCGCCGCACCCGCACCGACCGCCACGCCCGTCGTGACCGGCGCCGGCTCGCCCGTCGGCGACCTCGACGCGGTCGTCCTGGCGGCCGCCGGGCTCGCCCGCCTCGGCCGGCTCGACGCCGCGACCGAGCTCTTCGCGCCCGACGTCCTGCTGCCCGCGCCGGGCCAGGGGGCGCTCGCCGTCGAGGTCCGCGCCGCCGACGCGACCGGCGACACCCCGCTCGCGCAGGCCCTGCGCGCGCTCGACGACGCCCCGACGCGCCGCGCCGTGGTCGCGGAGCGCGCGGTGCTCGCCCGGCTCGAGGCGGGCTGCGCCGCGCCGATCGGGGCGTGGGCGGAGCTCGACGAGGACGGCGTCCTGACGCTCGACGCCACGGTCGTCGCCGTCGACGGCACGCGGTCCCTGCGCCGGCGCACCAGCGGGCCGGCGCGGGACGACGACGACGCCCGCGCGCTCGGCCGGGCGCTGGCGGAGGAGCTGCTCGCCGCCGGCGCAGGCGACCTGGCGCCGCTGGGCGTCACCTCGTGACGACGGTCCCGCCGGGCCGCGGCACGGACGCCGGCCCGCTCGCCGGTCTGCGCGTCCTCGTCCCCCGCCCGCCGCTCGACGCGCCCGGCGACACCGCCCCCAGCCCGGCCGCGATCGCGCTGCGCGCCGCGGGCGCCGAGCCGGTCGTCGTCCCGCTCGTCCGCACCGTCCCCGTCGAGGACGCGACCGTCCTCGACGACGCCCTGCTCGCGCTCGGCGCCGGCTGGTACGGCTGGCTGGCCGTCACCAGCCAGGCGGCCGTCGCGGTGCTCGCGGACCGGGCCGCCGCGACCGACGACGGCCTCGCCGAGGTCGTCGCACGCGGCGCCGCCCGCGTGGCGGCGGTGGGGCCCGGCACGCGCCGCGCCCTCGAGGCGGTCGGCGTCCGCGTCGACGTCGTGCCACCGGTGCGGTCCACGGCCGTCGACCTCGTCGCCGCGTGGCCCGCCCTCCCCGCCGGTGCGACGAACCCCGACGGGCACGCCGCCGCGGGCCGCGTGCTCTTCCCGCGCGGCGACCTCGCCGCCGCCACGCTCGCCGACGGCCTCGCCGCCGCCGGGTGGTCCGTCGACGACCCGGTCGTCTACCGCACGGTCCCGGCGGGCCCGCCGGACCCCGCGGTGGCGCGGGCATGGGCGTCGGGCGACGTCGACGCCGTCCTGCTGACGTCCGCGAGCACCGTCCGCGCGCTCGTCGACCGCCTCGGCCCGCCGCCCGCCGGCACCCGCGTCGCCGTGATCGGCCCGAGCACCGAGGCCGAGGCCGTGCGCCTCGGCCTACGGGTCGACGCCGTCGCCGCCGAGCAGACCCTGTTCGGGCTCGTCGCCGCCCTCGCCGGCGTCGTCGGCCCGTCCGCACCCGGACCCACCCCCTCCCCCACCCACCCGGAGGACACGCCGTGACCGAACTCGTCACCCCCGGCCCCGCCGCCCCTGGCCCCGCCGCACCCGGCCCCGCCACGGCGGACCCCACCGCCGCCGGCGGGTACACCGCCGGGCGTCACCGCCCGCGACGCCTGCGCCGCACCACCGCGATGCGCCGCCTCGTCGCGCAGACCCGCCTGCACCCGGCCGACCTGGTGCTGCCCGCGTTCGTCCGCGAGGGGCTGACCGGGCCGCGCGAGATCACGTCCATGCCGGGTGTGCAGCAGCACACGCGCGACTCGCTGCGGCGCGCGGCGGCCGAGGCGGCGCAGGCCGGCGTCGGCGGCATCATGCTCTTCGGCATCCCGCAGGTGCGCGACGCCGTCGGGTCGCAGGCCACCGACCCGCAGGGCGTCCTCAACGTCGCCATCGCCGACGTCGTCGCCGAGGTCGGGGACGCGCTCGTCGTCCAGGCCGACCTGTGCCTCGACGAGTTCACCGACCACGGCCACTGCGGCGTGCTCACGCCCGCGGGCACGGTCGACAACGACGCGACGCTCGACCGCTACGCGCGGATGGCCGTCGCCCAGGCAGACGCGGGCGCCCACCTCGTGGGGCTGTCCGGGATGATGGACGGGCAGACCGGCGTCGTCCGCGACGCCCTCGACGCCGCCGGCCACACCGACGTGTCGGTGCTCGCGTACGCCGCGAAGTACGCGTCGGCGTTCTACGGGCCCTTCCGCGAGGCCGTGGAGTCGCAGCTGTCGGGCGACCGCCGGACCTACCAGATGGACGCCGCCAACCGGCGCGAGGCGCTGCGCGAGGTCGCGATCGACGTCGACGAGGGCGCGGACGTCGTCATGGTGAAGCCCGCGATGTCGTACCTCGACGTGCTGGCCGACGTGGCCGCGACGTCGTCGGTGCCGGTGTGGGCGTACCAGGTGTCCGGCGAGTACGCGATGATCGAGGCCGCGGCGGCGAACGGGTGGATCACTCGTCGGGGTGCGATCACGGAGTCCGTGCTCAGCATCACGCGCGCGGGTGCCGATGCTGTCCTGACCTACTGGGCGACGGAGCTGGCCGGCTGGCTGGCGGAGGAGCGGTGATGACGCAGCTCGAGCACGAGCCCGCGACCGACGAGCCGAACGACTACCCGGCGCCCCACGACGCGGCACCCGCCGACGACGCCGCCGACGCCCCCGCCGACGGCTGGGAGCGCACGAGCGACGACGCGTTCGCGCACGCGCAGGCCGTCATCCCCGGTGGCGTGAACTCGCCCGTCCGCGCGTTCGGGTCGGTCGGCGGCACGCCGCGGTTCGTCGCGTCGGCGCACGGGCCGTACCTCGTCGACGTCGACGGGCGCGAGCACGTCGACCTCGTCATGTCGTGGGGCCCGGCGCTGCTGGGGCACGCGCACCCCGAGGTCGTCGCCGCCGTGCAGGAGGCCGCCGCGCGCGGCCTCGGGTTCGGCGCCCCGACGACGACCGAGGTCGAGCTCGTCGACGAGATCCGCCGCCGCGTCCCGGCCGCCGAGCGCGTCCGGCTCGTCTCGACCGGCACCGAGGCCGCCATGACCGCCGTGCGGCTGGCGCGCGGGTTCACCGGGCGCGACAAGGTCGTGAAGTTCGCCGGCTGCTACCACGGGCACGTCGACGCGCTGCTGGCGGCCGCCGGGTCGGGCGTCGCGACGCTCGCGCTGCCCGGGTCCGCGGGCGTCACCGCGGCCACGGCCGCCGAGACGATCGTCCTGCCGTACAACGACCTCGAGGCCGTCGAGGCGGCGTTCGCCGAGCACGGCGACACGATCGCCGCCGTGTTGACCGAGGCCGCGCCCGCGAACATGGGCGTCGTCCCGCCGCTGCCCGGCTTCAACGCCGGCCTGCGCCGCATCACGTCCGAGCACGGCGCGCTGCTCGTGCAGGACGAGGTGCTCACCGGGTTCCGGGTCGGCCCCGGCGGCTGGTGGGGGCTCGAGGGCCGCGCGGAGGGCTGGTCGCCCGACCTGCTGATGTTCGGCAAGGTCGTCGGCGGCGGGCTGCCCGTCGCCGCCGTCGCTGGGCGCGCGGACGTCATGGACCTGCTCGCGCCGCTCGGACCCGTCTACCAGGCGGGCACGCTGTCCGGTAACCCCGTCGCGACCGCGGCGGGCCTCGCCACGCTGCGCCTGGCCGACGCCGACGTGTACGCGCACGTCGACGCGGCGTCGACGTACCTGCGCCGCGCCGTGACCGGCGCGCTCGCCGAGGCGGGCGTGCCGCACGCGCTGCAGTGGGCGGGCAACCTGTTCAGCGTCGTGTTCGGCGAGCAGGCCGCCGCCGAGGGCGCCCGCGACTACGCCACCGTGCAGGCGAGCGAGCACTGGCGGTACGCCCCGTTCTTCCACGCGCTGCTCGACGCGGGCGTGTACGCGCCCCCGTCGGCGTTCGAGGCGTGGTTCGTCTCGGCCGCGCACGACGAGGCCGCGCTCGACCGCATCGTCTCGGCGCTGCCCGCGGCGGCCCGCGCGGCGGCGGAGGCGGCTCCCCCGGCCTGACGGCGGGGCGCCGCGCCCGCGAGCCCGTCAGTCCCACGTCGACCTCGTCACCCGTGCGTGACGAGGTCGACGCACACGTGACGAGCTCGGCATCCGCGATGAGCGGGCGCGCCCGGTTCCGTCCCGTCCGCCACCCGCCGAGCTCGGCGCACACGTGACGAGGTCGGCGTGCCGGGGCAGGTGGCTGGTCGGTCCCGGCCGACCGACGACCGCGAGTTCGCCGGTTCGGCGGTGAGGTCGCCGGGTCCGGCAGACGACCTCGACGTCGCACCGGCGACCTCGGCGATGGGCGCGCGGTGACCTCGGCGTACCGGAGAACCGGCGACGCCGGGGCCGGCGCGAACTCCGTCCGCGTGCTCGCGAGCTCGTCAGCTCTGCGTCGACCTCGTCGGTCCTCCGTGACGAGGTCGAGGCACACGTGACGAGGTCGGCGCGCCGGGGCAGGTGGCCAGGCTGGCTCCGCCGACCGACGGCCGCCGACTTCGCCGGTTCCGCGGTGAGGTCGCCGGTCCGAGCAGGCGACCTCGACGTCGCACCGGCGACCTCGGCGATGGAGCGTGCGGCGACGCCGGCGGATCGAGCGACGGCGGAGCGTCCTGGAGCCCGGTACGCGTGCTCGCGAGCTCGTCACTTCTGCGTCGACCTCGTCGGTGTTCCGTGACGAGGTCGACGCACACGTGACGAGGTCGGCGCGCCGCGGCAGGTGGTTGGGCCGGCTCCGGCCGACCGACGACCGCGAGTTCGCCGGTCCGGCGGTGAGGTCGCCGGGTGCAGCAGACGACCTCGCCGTCGCACCGGCGACCTCGACGATGGGCGCGCGGTGACCTCGGCGTACCGGAGGACCGGCGACGCCGGGGCCGGCGCGAGCGCCGTCCGCGTGCTCGCGAGCTCGTCAGTTCTGCGTCGACCTCGTCGGTCCTCCGTGACGGGGTCGACGCATACGTGACGAGGTCGGCGCGCCGCGGCAGGTGGCTGGGCCGGCCGCCGACCGAGGACCCGGCGAGTTCGCCGGTTCGGTGGGGAGGTCGCCGGTTCGGGGAGGCGATGTGGGTGTCGGACCGGCGAACTCGGCGAGAAGGGTGGGTCGGAGCCGGCGGGAGAGGTCGGGCCGGGGCTGTCGAGGCGGTGTCGTGCCAGCGCGACGACGCCCCCGTCGGTGGTCCGGCAGGGGCGTCGCGGCGTGCGGGGGGTCCCCGGCAGTCGGGCCGGGGACCGGCGTGTGGCACGCCGCCGGGCGCGGACCCGGCGTGCGGCACGCCGTCGGGCGGGAACCCGGCGTCCGGCGGGCCGTCGGGCAGGAGCCGCGTGGGTCAGGCGGTCGGCCCGGCGACCGGGGTGCGGTCGGCCGGGGCGTCGTCGGTGGGGACGTCGGCAGCGGCGCGCTCGGCGGCGAGGTCGGTGCGGTAGGCGCGGACCGACCAGACGACGGCCGCGACCCACACGAGGGCGAGCGCCGCGAGGGTGAGGCCCTCGGCGGAGGTGCCCTTCCAGCCGACCAGGTCGGACCGGATGATCGTGCGGGTGTTGGTGAGGACGATGACGCCGCCGACGGCCGAGCCGAGGACGCGGCCGGGCACGTGCCGGACCAGCCACGCGGCGAGCGGCGCCGCGACGAGGCCGCCGATCAGCAGCGCGGCGACCATGCCGAAGTCGATGCCCTGCGAGCCGAGCGCGAACAGGAAGCCGAGGCTCGCGGCGAGGGCGACGAGGAACTCCGAGGTGTCGATGGAGCCGACGACCTTGCGGGGCTCGAGCCGCCCGGACGCGAGCAGCGCGGGCGTGCCGACCGGGCCCCAGCCGCCGCCGCCCGTCGCGTCGACGAACCCGGCGAACAGGCCGAGCGGCGTGAGGAACCGCTTGCGCAGCGGCAGGCCCTGACGGTCGGTGCGCAGCCCCTTGAGCGTGAACCGCACGAGCAGGTAGATGCCGAGCGCGAGCAGCACGAACGACATCACCGGGCCCGCCGACGCGGTCGACAGGTTCGACAGGAACGTCGCCCCGGCGAACGCGCCGACCGCCCCGGGGACGCCCACGCGCAGGACGACCCGCCAGTCGACGTTGCCGAACTTCCAGTGCGAGACGCCGGACGCGAGCGTCGTGCCGATCTCGGCGAGGTGCACGGTCGCGGACGCCGCGGCCGGGTTGGTGCCGATCGCGAGCAGCAGCGTGGTGGACGTGACGCCGTACGCCATGCCGAGGGCGCCGTCGACGAGCTGCGCGGCGAGGCCCACGAGGGCGAGGAGGACGAGGGAGGGCACGGGAACCACCTGGGGCAGGCGGCCGGCGCGGTCGCGTCGGTCGGGACGGGGGACGCCGGTGGCGCCCGCGGACTCCGCAGATAATTCCGACCCGCTTGCTCGCCTTTCAAGAGTCGTCCGCATGCCGGACGCCTCGTCCCGTCACGCGGACGGGCCGAGCGCGCCGCACGAACGGGCCGGTCAGGGGTTGTGCCAGGCGTCCTCGCGCGCCGCGAGCGCGTGCACCGCGTCGGGCAGGTCGCCCGCGACGAGGTCCGCGAGCGTGACGACGTCGAGGACGTCGCGCACCGACGCGCGCAGCGCCACCCACACCTCGAGCAGGGCCCGCGCCGAGCCCTCGTACGCGAGCGCCGGCGGCCGGACGTCCCGCACGGTGACGAGCGGCCCGTCGACGGCGCGGATGACGTCGGCGAGCGTGATCTCCGCCGCCGGCCGCGCGAGCTGGTAGCCGCCCGACCGCCCGCGGACGCTGGTCACGACGCCGCCGCGGCGCAGGTCGCCGAGGATCCGCTCGAGGAAGCTCGTCGGGATGTCCTGCCCGGCGGCCAGGACGTCCGTGGGCACCGAGTCCCCCGCGGGGCGGGTCGCCAGCTCCGCGCACGCCCGCACCGCATAGTCCGCCTTCGCCGAGACCCGCATGGCACCGATCATCCCCGACGCGTCCCACGATCCGGGACACCGGCACCGGCGCGGGACGGAGGTCCCCCCGGACGGAATACCCCCGGGGGGTACCGTGTTGGGACCACCGTGAGCGAGACGAGCGCGAAGGAGACCACCGTGGACGAGACCGCACCGGCCGGGGCCGGCGACGCCACGCACGGCGCGGGGCACCTCCCGCCCCACGGGTACACGCCCGCCAAGGACGAGTACCTCAAGCGCCTGCGCCGCATCGAGGGCCAGGTCCGCGGCATCGCGCGCATGGTCGACGAGGACACGTACTGCATCGACGTCCTCACGCAGATCTCCGCGGTGACCAAGGCGCTGCAGGCCGTGAGCATCGGCCTCGTCGAGGACCACCTGGCGCACTGCGTCGTCGACGCCGCCCGGCAGTCGCCCGAGGCCGGCGCCGCGAAGGTCCGCGAGGCGTCCGACGCCATCGCCCGCCTCGTCCGCAGCTGACCCCACCCGGACCCCACCACCCCGCCGCGTGGCCACCCCGCGGCACCGTCGAAGGAGAGACCCATGAGCCAGACCACCACGTTCCGCGTCGACGGCATGACGTGCGGCCACTGCGTGCAGTCCGTCACGTCCGAGCTCACCGCGCTGCCCGGCGTCACCGACGTGCAGGTCGACCTGGTGAACGGCGGGTCGTCGCCCGTCACCGTCACGTCGGACGCGCCCCTGGACGCCGCCGCGGTGTCCGCCGCCGTCGAGGAGGCCGGGTACGCGGTGACGCCGACCCGGTCGCTGCTGTGAGCGCCGCACGGACCGGCGGCCCGCACGACGCCGCGGTGGGGCAGGCCCTCGGGGCCCCCGTCGCGACCGTCGACCTGGCCGTCGAGGGGATGACGTGCGCGTCCTGCGTCGCGCGCGTCGAGAAGAAGCTGAACCGCGTGCCGGGCGCCCGCGCGACCGTCAACCTCGCGCTCGAGAGCGCGCACGTCGAGCTGTCCGACCCGGGCCCCGACGCACCGGCGCCGACGGTCGACGCGCTCGTCGCGGCCGTGCGCTCGGCCGGCTACGACGCGCGGCGCACGGGCGGCACGGGCGGCACGGGCACGGTCGGGGGCGACGCCCCGGCGCACGAGGCCCGCACCGACGAGGCCGACACCGACGCGACCCGCACCGGCGAGACCCGCAGCCACGGAGCCGACGGGCACCCCGGCGCCCCGGGCGGCACGCCCGCACCCGCCGTCGCCCAGGGCGCCCCCGCCGGCCCCGGCGCGGCTCCCGTGCACCACGGCACGCACCCCGACCCGGACGAGCCCGCCGCCGGCCACCACCGCGGCGCGCACGACCACGGCGGCATCGACGGCTTTTCCGACGACGACACGTCCGCCCCGGTCGACGCGCGCGGCACCGACCTGCGCCGCCGCCTGCGCCTGGCCACCGTGCTGACGGTGCCGGTGCTCGTGCTGAGCATGGTGCCGGCGACGCAGTTCCGCGGCTGGCAGTGGCTGGTCGCGGCCCTCGCGCTGCCGGTGGTGACGTGGGCGGCGTGGCCGTTCCACAGGGCCGCCGCGCGTGCGGCCCGGCACCGCGCGTCGACGATGGACACGCTCGTGTCGATCGGCGTGGTCGCGGCGACCGCGTGGTCGCTGTGGGCGCTGCTGCTGGGCGGCGCCGGCGAGCTCGGCATGCGCATGGAGCCGACGCTCCTGCCGGCGCAGGCCGCGGGCCACGGGCCCGGCATGCCCGAGCTGTACTTCGAGGTCGCGGCCGTCGTCACGACGTTCCTGCTGGCCGGCCGGTACGCGGAGCACCGCTCGCGCCGCCGCGCGGGCGACGCGCTGCGGGCGCTGCTCGACCTGGGCGCCAAGGACGTGGCGCTGCTCGTCACCGGCCCCGACGGGCGCCGGCGCGAGGAGCGCGTCCCCGTCGCGCGCCTCGCCGTGGACGACCTGTTCGCGGTCCGCCCGGGCGAGAAGGTCGCCACGGACGGCGTCGTCGTCGAGGGCACGAGCGCCGTCGACACGTCGCTGCTCACGGGCGAGCCCGTGCCGGTGGACGTCGGCCCCGGCGACGAGGTCACCGGCGCGACCGTCAACACGTCGGGCCACCTCGTGGTCCGGGCGACGCGCGTCGGCGAGCAGACGCGGCTGGCGCAGATCGGCCGGCTCGTGTCCCGCGCGCAGACCGGCAAGGCGCCCGTGCAGCGGCTCGCCGACCGCGTCTCGGCGGTGTTCGTGCCGGTGGTGATCGTCATCGCGCTCGGCACGTTCGGGGTCTGGCTGGCCACCGGCGGCGGCCTGCAGGCGGCGTTCACCGCGGCCGTGGCCGTGCTGATCATCGCGTGCCCCTGCGCCCTCGGGCTCGCGACGCCGACGGCGCTGCTGGTCGGCACGGGCCGCGGCGCGCAGCTCGGCGTGCTCATCAAGGGCCCGGAGATCCTCGAGGAGACGCGGGCCGTCGACACCGTCGTGCTCGACAAGACCGGCACGGTGACGGCCGGGCGCATGGCGCTCGTCGACGTGCTGCCCGTCGCCGGCGCCGACCGCACCGAGGTGCTGCGGCTGGCCGGGGCGGTCGAGTCCCGGGCGGAGCACCCGATCGCGCGGGCGGTCGCCGAGGCGGCGCAGGCCGCGGAGCCGGCCGTGGGCACGCCCACGGGCACGACCGACGGCACGGTCGCGCCGGCCGCCGGTCCCGGCGTCGGTGCCGACGGCGTCGCGATCGGCGCCGACGAGGTCCGCGACTTCCGCGCCGCGGCCGGCGGCGGCGTCGAGGGGGTCGTCCGGACGGCGCACTCCGGCCTCGGCCTGGCCCGGCGGGTGCTCGTCGGCCGGCTCGGCTGGCTCGGCGAGCAGGGCGTCGACACGTCGGCGGCCGCCGACGCCGTCGCCGCCGCGGAGGCGGACGGTGCGACCGCCGTCGTCGCCGCGTGGGACGGCGCCGCGCGCGGCGTGCTCGTGCTGCGCGACCCGGTGCGATCCACGTCCGCCGACGCGGTGCGCGAGCTGCGCGCGCTGGGCCTGCGGCCGGTCCTGCTCACGGGCGACAACCGGGGCGCCGCGCTGGCGGCGGCCCGCGAGGTCGGCATCGCCGCGGACGACGTGATCGCGCAGGTGCTGCCGGACCAGAAGGTCGAGGTCGTCGAGCGGCTGCAGGCCGGCGGCGCACGCGTCGCGATGGTCGGCGACGGCGTCAACGACGCCGCGGCGCTCGCGACGGCCGACCTCGGCCTCGCGATGGGCACGGGCACGGACGTCGCGATCGAGGCGGCCGACCTGACGCTCGTCCGCGGCGACCTGGCGTCGGCCCCGCAGGCGGTCCGGCTCGCGCGGCGCACGCTGCGCGTCATCCGGCAGAACCTGTTCTGGGCGTTCGCCTACAACGTCGCCGCGATCCCGCTGGCAGCGCTGGGCCTGCTCAACCCGATGATCGCGGGCGCCGCCATGGCGTTCTCGTCGGTCCTCGTCGTGACGAACAGCCTCCGCCTGCGCCGCTTCGCCTGAACCACCGACGCCGTCCACCCACCTCACCCCATCTCCGTCGAACGGAATGCTGGCGCCCGTCTCGTCCGCGAAGACGGCACCAGCATTCCGTTCGGCGGGTGGGGAGTGGGGGGTGGGGGGTAGGGGGTGGGGTCAGTGGAAGCGGCGGCCCTCGTCGCGGCGGACGGCCCAGACCGCGAGCGCGCCGAAGGCGACGGTCCACGCCAGC
Source organism: Cellulomonas sp. NPDC057328 (assembly GCF_042667215.1). Lineage (NCBI taxonomy): Bacteria > Bacillati > Actinomycetota > Actinomycetes > Micrococcales > Cellulomonadaceae > Cellulomonas > Cellulomonas sp. NPDC057328. The sequence continues at coordinate 65,997 of NZ_JBHUZW010000001.1, forward strand.
AGCAGGGGCGCCGCGAGGGTGGGGGCCTGCTCGCCGACCGTCACCTGGACGACCAGGTCGCGCGCCGCGCGCGACGGCAGCAGCAGCGAGATCGCGTCGAGCCAGCCCGGGAACATCATCGGCGGCAGGAACAGGCCGCCGGCGAAGCCCAGGGGGAACAGCGTCGCCTGCGTCACCGCGAGCGCGGCCTTGGTCGACATCGAGTACCCGATCGCGAGGCCGAGCAGCGTGAACGGCACCGCGACGGCGACGACCATGGCGACGGCCCCGAGCGCGCGCGCCCACGAGAGGGTCGCGGCGGTCAGCAGCCAACCGATGAGCGCGAGCGGCACGAGCGACAGGTACGCCCACGCGAGCCCGTTGAGCACGCGGCCGCCGAGCCGCGGGCCCGGCTGCGCGGGGAGCGTGCGCAGGTACCCGTCGAACGGCTTGGCGCGGTCCTCCGCGACCCCGGCGCCGTGCGTGAACAGGCACGCCGACATGATCGCGAAGACCGCGAGCTGGCCGACGGCGGCGGTGGCCGCCACCGGGTCGTCCGCGACGGCGCGCTGCGGGATGACGAAGAACAGCAGCGCCAGGCCGGGGAAGAGCATGTTGCCGAGCACCGCGATGGGCACCCGGAGCGTCTCGACGAACTGGTAGCGCGCGTGCAGCCACGCGACGGCCAGCGGGGGGCGCAGCGCGGCACGCGGGCCGGCGGCGCGGTCGGTCGTCGTGGTCATCGGGACACCTCCGGGGTGCGGACGCCACCGGCGCCGCGGGCGGTCAGGGCGAGGAAGGCCTCCTCGAGGGACGCGCCGCGCACCTCGAGCGCGTGGAACGCGAGGCCGGACGCGACCAGCGCCCGGACGGCCTCGTCCGCGTCGGCGGCGAGTACCGTGCAGCGGGTGCCGCCGCCGGGCGCGGGCTGCGCGTCGACGACGTCGTGCACGCCCGGCAGGGCGGCGAGCGCGGCCCGGGCGGAGGCCGCGTCGCCGGGCAGCGTGAGGGTCGTGCGCCGCAGCGCGACGAGGTCGAGGACGTGGTCGATGCGGTCGTCGGCGAGGACCCGGCCGCCCCCGACGACGACGACGCGCTCCGCGAGCGCCTCGATCTCCTCCAGGTAGTGGCTCGTGACGATGACCGTGGCGCCGTCGCGGTGGTAGTCGCGCAGCGCCTCCCACAGCACGTGCCGCCCCTCGACGTCGAGGCCGGTGGTCGGCTCGTCCAGCAGCACGAGCCGCGGGCGGCCGACCAGCGACAGCGCGACCGCGAGCCGGCGCCGCTGCCCGCCGGACAGGCCGCCGGTCTGCCGGTCGGCGAGCTCCTCGAGCCCGAACCGCGCGAGCACCTCGGCCCGCGGCATGGGCGCCGCGTAGTGGCCGGCGACGAAGTCGACGACCTCGCGCACCTTGAGGGTCTCGGGCAGGCCCGTCTCCTGCGGGGTCGTGCCGAGCAGCGTGCGGGACGCCGGGTCGCGCGGGTCGCCGCCGAACAGGCGGACGGTGCCCGCGTCGGGGCGGCGCAGCCCGGACAGCAGCGACAGCAGCGTCGTCTTGCCGGCGCCGTTGGGGCCCAGCAGGCCCACGATCTCGCCGGGGTCGACGCGCAGGCTCACGTCGTCGAGCGCCGTCACGTCGCCGAACCGGCGCGTCACGTGCTCCACGAGGACCGGCGGGACCTCGTCGGTGGTGGTGGTCATGGCTGTGCTCCCTTGAGCAGCTCGGTGAGGGTCACGGTGTAGCGCTCGAACGCGGCGCGTCCGGCGCGGGTCAGCTCGACGTAGGTGGCGGGCGTGCGCCCCTGGTGGGTCTTGGTCTGCGCCACGTACCCGGCGTCCTCGAGCCGGCGCAGGTGCGTGGACAGGTTGCCCGCGGTCATGTCGAGCAGCCCCTGCAGCCGCGGGAAGGCGATGCGGTCCCCGCGGTCGAGCGCCGCGAGGGTGGCGACGACCCGCAGGCGGGACGCCGAGTGGATGACGGGGTCGAGGTCGGCGTCCGTCACGAGCGCCGCCGCGTCACGTGGGCGACGACCGCGCCGAGGAGCATGCCGCCCCCGCCCGCGAGCGACATGACGAGGTACCCGCTGGGCGTCCCGGCCAGGGCCGCGCCCGCGGCCGCCGCGATGACCCACACCCCGAGCACGTACATGGCGCGGATCTGCCACATCGCCCCGCACACCATGTACAGCAGGCCGACGACGAGGCACGCGAGGCTGTTCGCGACGATCGCGATGACCTCCGGGCTCGCGCCCGCCCGGACGACGCCCGCCACGATGAGCCCCTGGGCCATGAAGCCGGCGAACCAGGTCAGCCCGAACATGGTGCCGACGCTGCGGCTGGTGCCGCGCAGCCCGCGCGAGCGCCGGCCGATGTGCGTCAGCGTGACGACGAGGCCGACCACCATGAGGGCGCCGAACGCGGTGCCCGCGGGTGCGGTGGAGGTGCCGGTCGGCGAGCGCTCGGCGGACCACCACTGGATCGCGTAGCCGACGAGCCACAGGACGCCCCACGTCCCGAAGAGCACGCGGTCGTCGATGTCGGTGTCCTGCACGCGCCGGCGCTGCGCCGCGACGATCGCGAGCCCCTCGGCGGGGTCCAGCGGTGCGTCGTCCGGCTCGTGCGTGTCCATGGCGTCCTCTCCGACGACAAGTGCTTTGCGTTGCAAACCACTTTGTCGCACGTCTCGCGCGGGCGTCAACCCCCTGGCGCGGGTGCGGCCGACGGTGGTCCCGGTCCGGCCGGTCCCGACGTCCGCGCCGTCGTACCCTGCGGGCGTGGACGAGCGCGCGGACGGGACGGCACCGGTGGCCGCGGCACGGCCGGAGGCGGCTCCCGCACGGACCGACGCACGGACCGGCACGCGTCCCGGCACGGCCCCGCCGCCCGGCGAGCGCGCGACCCGGCGGCGCATCGGTGCCGAGATCTGGATCGTGCTCGGCCTCTCGCTGGGCCGGTCCGCGGTGTACGCGGTCGTGAACATCGTGGCGCGGCTGACCGAGGGCACGCCGCTCGCGCAGCAGTCGACGACCCTGAACCCGAGCCGCTCGCCGCGCCCGTACCTGGACCTCACGTACCAGCTGCTGACGATCGGGTTCGCGCTCGTGCCCGTCGCGCTGGCGCTCTACCTGCTGTCGGCGCACGGCCGGTCGGCGGTCCGGCGCATCGGCCTCGACGGCGGGCGGCCGTGGCGCGACCTCGGCGTCGGCCTGGGCCTGGCCGCCGTCATCGGCATCCCCGGGCTCGGCCTGTACGTGGCCGGGCGCGCGCTGGGGATCACGGTCGAGGTCCAGGCTGCGGCGCTGAACGGGGCGTGGTGGACCGTGCCCGTGCTCGTCCTCGCGGCGCTGCAGAACGCGCTGCTCGAGGAGGTCGTCGCCGTCGGCTACCTCATGGAGCGGCTGCGCGACCTGCGGTGGGGCGCGCCCGCGATCGTCGTGGCGAGCGCCCTGCTGCGCGGCTCGTACCACCTGTACCAGGGGTGGGGGCCGTTCGTCGGCAACGTCGTCATGGGGCTCGTCTTCGCGGAGTACTACCGCCGACGACGGCGCGTCATGCCGCTCGTCGTCGCGCACACCGCGCTCGACGTCGTCGCGTTCGTCGGGTACGCGCTGCTGCCCGACGCGTGGCTCGAGGCCGTCGGCGTCGGCTGACGGGGCGCGCTCGCGGCTCGCTCCGCCGCGCGGATGTCGGCCTCCCCGCCCGGCGGTCGGCTTCCCGCGCGGCGAGACCCGTGCGGCGGTCCGTGCCTCGCGCGGCGGGTCGGATCGCCCCGACACCCGGCGCGTCGCCGCGCACCGGAAGGTCGTCCGGCGAGCGTGCGCACACCGTGCGCACGCGGTGCGTACGCCCGCGGGAAGGGACCCGGGTCCCGGCGGCACGCCGGTGCGACACGCCGGCACGCGAGGCCGGGTCCCGGTGAGTCGTGCGGCCGTCCAGGGGGCTGTCAGGTGAGGGGACAGAGTCGGCCGGCCGGGCGCGGTCAGGCGAGCGGGCGGTCGGACGGCCGGGTGCGGTCAGCCGGCCGGGCGGTCAGGCGGCGCGGACGCCGCGCTCCAGGTCGCGGACCATGGCGCGCACGGCGAACCCGCTGACCACGGCCAGCGCACCGGCGACGAACGCGAAAAGCCCCAGCAGCACGGCGAAGACGCCGATGGTGTCCTGCGGCCGCGCGACCAGCAGCAGCGCGAACAGCGTGCTGACCAGGCCGGACGCGAGCATCCAGAACCACCCCGGGTCGCGCGTGCGGGACAGCGCGGCGGCGCCGATGATCCAGATGATCCCGAGCAGCAGCAGCCACGCGGCGAGCAGGAAGAAGAGCACGCGCACGGTGGGCCCGGGCCACACGATGACGATCGCGCCGACGGCGATGCCGGCGAGCCCCTGCGCGAGCCACCAGCCCCACCCCGGCACGCCGCGGTTGACCAGGCCCTGGACGACCGCGACGACGCCGTCGACCACCGCGAAGATCCCGAACAGCCAGACGATCGCGGCGAGCGTCGGCTCGGGCTGCGCCATGAGCAGCAGGCCGAGGACGAGCAGCACCACGCCCCGCAGCACGGGCAGCCACCACAGCGTGCGGACCGTCCGTGCCACCTCGCGCGTCACGTCGTCGACCACGGCGCCTCCTCGGCGGGGACCGCGCGGACCGACGCCCGCGGCGACGACCCCCTGCTCGGCACGCTAGCGCGGCGCCGCCCGCCCCACCCGTCGAGCATCGGCCGGTGCGGCCGCGCGCGGGTCAGGCGCGCCCGAACCGCCCGCCGTACTTGCGGTGCACCGCCTGCTTGCTGACGCCGAGCATCGCCGCGATGGCCACCCACGGCACGCCCGCCGTGCGCGCCCGGCGCACCGCCACCGCCTCCCGCCGCTCGACCTCCCGGCGCAGCCGCGACAGCGCCAGCAGCGAACCCAGCGGGTCGTCGTCCTCGGCGCCGCGCACCAGTGCCGCCATGTCGGTCTCCTCCTCGGTCACGTCCGCACCCCTGTCGCCGTTCGTCAACATATGTTGACCCCGGCGGCCGAGGCGTGTCAACAGATGTTGACCCGCGGGGTGGAGGCGGGACGCCCGCGAATGCACCGCGAGGCGGACGATCCGCGCGGGCACCGCTGCCTAGACTCGCCACCATGTCCACACCGCCGACGTCCGCGCCGCGCGGCGCCGTCGGCTCGCCGGGGGACGACCCGCAGCACGAGGAGGGGCGCACGGCACCGCAGCAGCCCGCCGACGCGCCCGTGCCCGCGCCGGCCGGCTCGGCGGACGTGCGCGCGGTGCGCGCACCCGTGGACGTCGTCGACGTGCCCCCCGCGCGCGTGCACCACCCGAGCGACCTCCTCGGCCTGGTGCTGTTCTCCGTCCTCGCCGTGCTCGTCGTCGTCATGGCGACGTACGCGCAGAACACGACCACCGGCGTCGCCGAGGACGTGCAGGGGTTCGCGACCCTGCTGCGGCGGATCCTGTTCGTGCCCGTGTCGTTCCTCGAGGGCTTCACGACCGTCGTCGTGCCCATCGCCGTGCTCACCGAGCTCGCGCTGCGCCGCCTCGGCCGCCAGCTCATCGAGGGGCTCGTCGCCGCGGCCACCGCCATCGCGCTGACCGCCGCGCTGCACTGGGCGTTCCTCGCCGTCGGCTCCGACCACGTGGTCGCGGGGCTGTCCGTGCGGCTGTCCGGCGAGTGGCGGCTGACGCTACCCGGCTACGTCGCCATGCTCGCGGCGCTGCTCACCGTGAGCGGCCCGCGCAGCCGCCGACGCTCCGTCGCGTGGTCGTGGAACCTGCTGTGGGTGACGATCGGCGTCGTCCTCGTCACGGCCGGCGTCTCGCTGCCCGGCGTCGCGCTCGCGCTGCTCGTCGGACGCGTCGCGGGCCTCGCCGTGCGGTACACGGCGGGCGTCACCCCCGAGCGCGCGTACGGCGACGCCCTCGTCGACGCGGTGCGCCGCGCCGGCTTCACGCCGAGCGCCGTGCTGCGCGTGCCCGACGCCGTCCTCGAGGCCGAGCGCGCGCCGGGCACCGCCGAGGCCGTCGCCGCCCTCCCCGCGGCGACGCCCGCGCAGTGCGCGCTCGCCCGATCGTCCGGCGACCGCCTGTACACGCTCGTCGACGCCGACGGCCGCCGCCTCGACCTGCTCGCGTTCGACGGCGACCGCCAGGTCGTCGGCATGCTCACCCGCCTGTGGCGCAGCCTGCGGCTGCGCGGCATCGAGGGCCGCTCGGCGATCTCGCTGCGCCAGGCCACCGAGCGCGCGGCGCTGCTCGCGTACGCCGCGAGCGCCGCCGGCGTGCGCACGCCGCAGCTGCTCAGCATCGCCGAGGCCGACGACTCGATGTTCCTCGTGCAGGAGCGCCCCGGCGAGGCCGTCCCGCTGTCCGACCTCGACCCCGAGGACGTCGACGACGACGTGCTGCACGCGATCTGGGCGCAGCTGGCCCTCGCGCACACCGCCGGCATCGCGCACCGCGCGCTCACGTCCGACGTCGTCCTCGTCGAGCGCACCGCGGACGGCCCGCGCGTGTGGATCGACGCGTGGGAGCAGGGCGACGTCGCGTCGTCCGAGCTGGCGCGCCGCCTCGACACCACCCAGATCGTCGCGATGCTCGCCCTGCGGGTCGGTGCGCGGCGGGCCGTCGAGTCGGCAGCCGCCGTGCTGCCCGAGGCCGACATCCAGTCCGTCGGGCCGCTGCTGCAGACCGTGACGCTGCCGCGCCGCACGCGCGAGGAGATGCGCGCGCACCGCGAGGTGCTCGCGGACCTCCGCTCGGCGCTCGTCGCGCGCCTGCCCGAGGCGAGCGTGCAGCCCGAGCAGCTCGTGCGGTTCGGGGCGCGCACCATCTTCACGATCCTCGTCACGATCGTCGCCGTCTTCGTGGTGCTCGGCTACGTCAACGTCGCGCAGATCGGCGAGGTGCTCGCCGAGAGCGACTGGCGGTACAGCGCGCTGGCGTTCGCGTTCGGCCTCGCGACGCTGCTCGGGGCCGCGCTCACCTTCGTCGCGTTCTCCCCCGTGCGCCTGTCGGTGTGGCGGGCGACGCTCGTGCAGACCGCGGCGACGTTCGTGGCGCTCGCCGCGCCCGCCGGCATCGGCCCCGCGGCCCTCAACCTGCGCATGCTGACCCGTCTGGGCGTCTCCGGCTCCCTCGCCGCCGCGACCGTCGCGCTCGTGCAGGTCAGCCAGTTCGTCACCACGCTGCTCGTGCTGCTGGTGCTCACCGTGACGTCCGGCGTCAGCTCGCCGTCGACGCTGTCGGTGTCGCCGGCGATGCTCGTCGCCCTCGCCGTCGTCGCGGCCGCCGTCGGCGTCGCGCTGCTGTTCCCCGGCGTGCGCGCGTGGGCGCACCGCACCGTCGGGCCCACCGTCCGCCAGACGCTGCCGCGGCTCATCGAGGTCGTCGGGCAGCCGTGGCGCCTCGCGCTGGCCGTGGGCGGCAACGTCCTGATGACCATGGGCTACGTGCTCGCGTTCGAGGCGGCGCTCGCCGCGCTCGGCCAGGAGGTCGGGCTCGTGCAGACCGCGCTCGTCTACCTGACGGGCAACACGGCGGGGTCGATCGTGCCCACCCCCGGCGGCATCGGGACCGTGGAGGCGGCCCTCACGGTCGGCCTCACCACGATCGCCGGCGTCAACGCCGGTGTCGCCGGGACCGTCGCGCTGCTGTTCCGCCTGCTGACGTACTGGCTGCGCATCCCGTTCGGGTGGGCCGCGATGCGGTACCTGTCCCGCAAGGGCGACCTGTAGGAGCGCGTGGTCCGGCGGCGGCTCTCCGCGACGTCGTCCTCGAGGACACGTCCGGACGCCGGCCCCGGGAACACGTCCGCGCAGGTCGCGGACCCTCGGTCCACGCCTGCGCGGCGGTGTGCGGCACGGTCGCCGCGAGCGGCTGCTCAGGCAGCCATGCGGTCCCGCTGGGCGGGGAGCGTCGCCACCACCTGCAGGCGGCGGGCCGTCGCGGCCCACGACGCCACGCGGGCGTCGGGGAGGGGGTTCGCACGAGCCTCGAAGGGCTCCGCGGCGGATCCACGCTGGTCCATGATGTGGGCCTCTCGTTCGGTAGCCCGGCTGACCGCGTGGGTCCCGTGGCTTTGCGTCCCCTCCTTGCGGAGGGTTTGCCGTTTCGCTGACAAGTCCGACATTAGCCCGTTCTCATCGTCCGGGGAAGTGGTCCAGGTCACCTGATCAGGACGAACGATCAATTCACCCGTTCGGCCAGGGGCGCACGGCGTCGCCGGGCGTCGCCGGGACCCTGCCCGGGCAGCGGCGCGCCCCCGGTCCGACGAGCGGTCCGGGGGCGTGCGTCGCGCGGGGCGGAGATCAGCGGAAGGCGTCCTTGACGTTCTCGCCGGCCTGCTTGAGGCTCGCCTTCGACTGGTCCTTCTGGCCCTCGGCCTCGAGGCGCTCGTCGTCGGTCGCCCGGCCGGTGCCCTCCTTGGCCTTGCCCGTGGCGTCCTCGACCGCGTTCTTGATCTTGTCGTCCAGTCCCATGACAGCCTCCTTCTCGATCCGTCCCCTCGACGCTATGCCCGGGGCGCGGCCGCCGCATCCGGGCGGGAGCGGGGCACGGCGCGCGGGACGGCCGGCGGACGGGGTCGGGCGGACGGGGTCAGGCGGACGGGGTCGGGCGGACGGGGTCAGACGGACGGCGCCGCGTCGGCCCCCGGCCCGGCCTCGTCGCGCAGCCGCGGCTCGGTGCGCCGCGCCGGCACGAGGCCCGCCTTGTCGGCGTAGAACGCGCGGACCGCGTCCATGTCCGCCCGGACGTCGCCGGTGAGGCGCAGGGTCGGGCCGAGGCCCGTCGTCATGGTCGTGCGGTCGACGTAGCCGAGCGTCACGGGTAGGTCCGTCGCCCGGGCGATGCGGTAGAACCCCGACTTCCAGCCCGAGCCGGAGCGGCTGCCCTCCGGCGTCACCACGAGGTAGAACCGCTCGCCCGCGCGGATGCGCCCCACGACGTCGTCGACGAGCCCGGCGGGGTCGCGCCGGTCCACGGGGATGCCGCCGAGCGCCCGCATCAGCGGGCCCGCCGGCCCGGAGAAGAGCGTGTGCTTGCCGAGCCAGCGGAACGTCAGCCCGCCCTCCCACGCGATGGCGAGCATGAGGACGAAGTCCCAGTTGGACGTGTGCGGCGCGCCGATGAGCACACCGGCACCGTCGCGCGGCAGCCGCTCCGTACGCAGCTCCCAGCGGCTGACGCGCCAGAACGCGCGCGCGACGGCGGCGCGCACGCCGGGGGCCCGCGGGGCCGGTGCGGGGCTCACGCGGCGCCCGCCACGACCGCCGGCGCGACCGCGGGGTCCGGCTCCCGCGCGAGCACGAGCAGCGTGATGTCGTCCGTCGAGTCGTCGTCGCGGCAGGCCTCGACGACCTCGTCGATGTCGACCGGTCCACCGTCCTCGCCCGCGCCGAACGCCGTCACGAGCCGCTCGATGCCCGCGGCCAGCGACGTGGAGCGCGAGTCGACCAGGCCGTCGCTGTAGAGCACGAGGGCACCGCCCTCCTGCACCCGCACGCGCGTCGCCCGCGGCTCACCGGAGCCGACGCCCACCGGCCGGTCCACCGCGACGTCGGCCAGCGACGCCCGGCCCGTCCCGTCGAGCAGCAGCGGCTGCGGGTGGCCCGCGCTGCCGACGCACGCCTCGCCCGTCGCGGGGTCGACGACGGCCACGACGAGCGTCGCCATGTCGTCCGGCATCGTGCGGCGGGCCAACGCGTCGAGGTCGGCGAGCGCGTCCTCGACCTCCTGGCCGCGCAGCACGTACGCGCGCAGCGCGTTGCGCAGCTGGCCCATCGCCGCGGCGGCGCTCACGCCGTGCCCGGCGACGTCGCCGACCACGACGGCGATGCGCCCGTCCGGGAGCTCGAGCGCGTCGTACCAGTCGCCGCCGACGCGGCCGCCGGCGGACGGCTCGTAGCGGGCGTGCAGCGACCAGCCCGCGGGCTGCGGCAGCGCGCGCGGCAGCAGCGACTGCTGCAGGGCCTGCGCGGCGGCCATCTGCCAGCGGTTGCGCAGCAGCAGCACCTCGAGCAGCCGCGTGCGCAGGTCCTCGACCGCGCGCACGTGCGCGTCCGCCCACGGCTCGCTGCGCCCGCGCACCACCTCGCGCCAGCGGTCGAACGACAGGCGCGGGCTCAGCCGCACCTTCCCGTCCTCCTCGCGGGCGATCTTCGCGTTGTGCGGGTCGCCGCCCCAGTAGACGTCCTGGACGACCTCGTGCCGCAGCCACACGACGCACTGGTCGTCCGGCAGCTGCACCGCGAGGACGCCCGCGACGCCGGGCAGCCGCGCGGCGAGCATCGGGTCCTCCTCGGCGAGCGCGGCGCAGTCCGTCACGGGCTCGGCACGCCGGGCCACCCAGTCGAGCAGCGGCGTGAGGTCGGCGGGCACCGTGCCGGCGGTCGCGACGATGCCGTCCGCGCGGACGACCGCGCCCTGCGCCGGCACCACGGCGAGCACACCGGGGCCCGCGACGAGCGCGTCGGCGAGGGCCCGGTCGGAGTCGCGGGCCGCGTGCAGCACGCGGTCGATGACGCCCTGCGCGGCCAGCTCGGTCTCCAGCTCGCGCTCCTCGGCCCGGGCCACGAGGCGCAGCGAGAGGGTCGAGCCGAGGAACTCGGCGGCCGCGCGGGCGCCGTAGGGAACCATGTACGCGCTGCTGTAGTGGTGGCACGCGACCAGGCCCCACAGCTTCCCGTCCCGCAGCAGCGAGATCGACATGGACGCGCGCACGCCCATGTTGCCGAGGTACTCGATGTGCACGGGCGAGACGCTGCGCAGCACCGCGTGCGTCATGTCGAGCGGCTCCCCGGACGCCGGGTCGAACGGCGGCACGACCGGCGAGGGCGTGTAGCCGACGTCGGCGATGAGGCGCACCCAGTTCGTCTCGTAGAGCTGCCGGGCCTGCGGCGGGATGTCGGACGCCGGGTAGTGCAGGCCGAGGAACGCGTTGAGGTCGTCCCGCTTCGCCTCGGCGACCACCTCGCCGTTGTACTCGGGGTCGAAGCGGTAGACCATCACGCGGTCGAAGCCCGTCAGCGCGCGCACCTCGCGGGCCGCCACGTCGTACAGCTCCTCGAGCGAGCGCGCGCCGTTGAGCTGCTCGACCGCGCCGCGCACCGCCTGGTACGTGTTGGGGAAGCTGAACGGCCGCGGCCCGTACGCGGGCTCGAGCTCGACGACGAGCAGCGTGCCGGCGCCCACCGCCACGCGGTGCAGGATCGCGTCCATCGTCACGGGACCGTCCACGCCGGCCACGTCGAGGCTGAGCGGGTTGCGTGCGCGCAGGTCCCCGAACGTGCGGACGTGGTGCCGGACGGCCTCCGCCGCCTCCGGTCCCAGCACGGCGCCCAGGTCCGTGCCGACGACGTCCTCGGCCGCGCGCCCGACCAGCCGCTCGACCGTGCGGGACACGTGCCGGACCTCCAGCGCCGGCTCCGTGACGGCCAGCAGCACCCCGTGCGGCTGCACGGACCCGGGGATGCGGATCGGCTCCGCGGCGCACGCGTCGAGGTCCAGGGGCACGTCCGCGGCCAGACCGGCGACGCGCGGGGTCGCGCTGCCGTGCTCGGTCATGCGACTCCGTCCAGCCGTGCGTGCGCTTCCCGCAGCACCGTAGTCGATGCCCCGGGCACCCGTCCGGGTGGAGCGGCGCTCAGACGTCGAACGGGGCGTCCAGCCACGTGCGCGACGGCGGCACGAGCGTCTCCAGCTCGTCGAACAGCGCGTCGGGCAGCGGCGCGGCCGCCGCGGCGAGCGTCTGCGCGACCCGCTCGGGCCGGGACATCCCGACGATCGTCGCCGCGAACCGCTCGTCGCGGAGCGAGAACTGCAGCGCCGCCGTGCCGATGTCCGTGCCGTGCTCGGCGCACACGCGGCGCATCGCCTCGGCGGCGGCCAGCACCTCGTCCGGCGCCGGGCGGTAGCCGTAGCTCGTCGGCCCGCCGGACTGGTGCGCCAGGATGCCGCCGCCGTACACCGCCGCGTTGAGGACGCCCATGCCGCGGGCCTGCGCCTCGTCGAGCAGGGCGCCGGCGCTCCGGTCGAGCAGCGTCCACCGGTTGTGCACGAGCAGCACGTCGAAGACCCCCAGCGCGAGGTAGCGCGCGATCTCCTGGACGCGCCCGCCCGCCAGCCCGATCGCGCCGACGGCCCCCGACTCGCGCAGCTCGACGAGCGCCTCCACGGCACCGCCCGGCGCCGTGAGGTCGTCGAACTCGTGGAACTCCGGGTCGTGCAGGTGCACGAGCGGCAGGTGGTCGACGCCCAGCCGCGCGCGCGACTCCTCGACCGAGCGCCGCACGCGCTCCCCGGAGTAGTCCGCGCCCTCGGGGTCGACCTTCGTCGCGACGACGACGTCCGCCGGCAGGCCGCCCGCCGCCGTCAGGGCCGCACCGATGCGCCGCTCGCTCTCGCCGCCGGAGTACCCGTTGGACGTGTCGATGAAGCGGATCTCGCTGTGCAGCGCCGCACGCACCGTGTCGATGCCGCGCTCGGGCGAGACGTCCTCGCCGAACAGGTCCGGCATGCTGCCCAGCGGGCCGCCGCCGAGCGCGACCGCGCTCACGGTCAGGTTGGTGCCGGGCAGCGGACGCATCCACCCCGCCCCCCCGGGCACGTGCGGTGCGGTCATGGACCCTCCCTCGCCGTGCGGGCGCCCGTGTCCGGACCCGCGTCGAACCCGTCGTCGGCCGGCGCCTCAGCCGACCAGGAAGGACCGCAGCAGCGGGCCCGCCGTCGTCGAACCGTAGTCCCCCTCGGCCACGAACACCGCGACGGCGAGGTCGCCCTGGACCGCGATCAACCAGGCGTGGTTGCGCAGGTCGGCCTCCGGCCCGAACTGCGCCGTGCCCGTCTTCGCCAGCACCGGCTCCCCCGGCACGTCGGCGAGCAGCCCCGCCCCGCCCTCGGTGACGACCGCGCGCATCATGTCGCGCAGCGCGGTGGCCTCGTCGAGGGTCAGCGGGGTGGGCGGGCCCGCGGGCGCGGCCGACGGGTCGGCGGCCGGGGCGGCCGTCGCGTCGCCGTCGGTCGCCGCGGCGTCCGTCGTCGCGTCGTCGCCGGGGCCGTCCGTCGCGGCCGCGTCGCCGGCGGCACCCGGCTCCGGGTCGACGACGAGCCGGGGCACCACGGCGCGGCTCGTCGCCACCGACGCGGCGACCGTCGCCATGCCCAGCGGCGACGCGAGCACCTGTCCCTGCCCGATGACCGACGCGGCGTGGCCCGTGCCCGACGCGTCGTCGGGGACCGCGCCGAGGAACGCCGGGAAGCCGAGCTCGGCGGCCGGGTCCAGGCCGAGCGAGCGGGCGGCGTCCGCGAGCGCGCCCTGGTCCGCGAGGTCGCGCGCGCCGATGAAGGCCGTGTTGCAGGAGTTCGCGAACGCCGTGCGGAACGGCACGTCGCCCTGCGCGGACGCCGGGTAGCCGGGGAAGTTCTGGAACGTGCGGCCGTCCACCGTGATCGTCGGCGGGCACGCGACCGACGACGTCGGCGTCAGCCCGCCGCGCAGGTACGCGAGCGCGCTCACGACCTTGAACGTCGAGCCCGGCGCGTACTGGCCGAGCGTCGCCGTGGAGATGCCCTCGCCGCCGGCGCCGCTGGCCGCCGCGAGCACGTCGCCCGTGGACGGCTGGATCGCGACGATCGCCGACGCGGGCGCCACGCCCGCGAGGACCGCCTCGGCGCGCTCCTGCAGGCGCTGGTCGAGCGTGACGCGCAGGGGCTGCCCGGGCACGGGCTCCGTGGTGAACAGCTCCCGCACGGCCGGCCCGTCGCCGCCCTCGGCCGGCTCCGCGCGCACCGTCACGCCCGGCGTGCCGCGCAGGTGCTCGTCGTACTGGCGCTGCAGGCCGGAGAGCCCCGCGAGGTCGCCCGCGGCCACGGCGCCCCCGGACGCCTCGACGATCTCCGCCGTCGCCTGGCCGACCGTGCCGAGGATCGGCCGCGCGAAGGTGCGCGTCGGCGCGAGCGGCAGCGTGTCCGGCACCGCGACGACGCCCGGCAGCGCGCGCAGCGCGGCCTTGTCGACGGACTCGTCCTCGACGCGCAGCGTGATCGCCTCGACGAACGCCTTCTCGCCGGCGCCGGCGACGCGCTGCGCGTACGCCTCCGGGTCGATGGCGAGGGCCGCGGCGAGCGCCCGCGCGGCCGCGTCGTGCTGGTCGGCCGGCAGCCGGGTCTTGTCGACGCCGAAGCGCTCGACGTCCCGCTCCGTGACGAGCACGGCGTCCCCCGCGCCGATCACGTCGCCGCGCGGCGCGGCCGTGCGCGCCGCGCGCAGCACCTCGCCGTCCTGCAGGTCGGGGCCGAGCAGGGCCGGCGACCACGCGACGCGCCACGCGTCCTCGTCGTCGCGGGCCAGGCGCGTGTCCGCCGTCCACGTCCAGTCCTCGTCGACCCACGGCAGGTCCCACGTGACCTCGAGGGCCGCCGTCGCGGTCTCCTCGTCGTCCGCCGTCGTGACCTCGCCCACCTCGACCGTCGCAGCCGCGGTCTCGCCCAGGCCGGCGACCACGGCGGTGCGCGTCGCCGCGAGGTCCGCGGGTGCCGGGGCGGCCGCGTCGAGGGGCACGTCGGTGAAGTCGCCCGACATGAGCGCCGCCGCGAGCGCCTCGGCCGCCGGGCGGGGGTCCGGCCGGTCGGGCGTGCAGGCCGCGACGCTCGAGGTCAGGAGCAGCCCGCAGGTCAGTGCCCACGCCGCGCGCCGGTTCCGTGCGCGTGCCGTCGCCGTCGTCGTCCCCATGCCGTCCTCCTCGTCGGTGGCGCGCCCGCCTCCGCGGCGTCCGGGCACGGCCGCACGAAGCGTGGCACCGGGCCCCGGGCCGCCGCTGCGGGTCACGGGTGATCTTCACCGCTCCTCCCCAGGAGGCATGACGAGTATCGCTCGTCCGGTTGCATCTGGACGCGGGTCCAGGTCACGATGCGGGCATGGAGCACGGGGGGACAGCAGAGGGACCGGCACGCCGGCAGCCACCGCCGGACGTCGTCGGACCGCTGGAGCCGCGCGACCGGACGGCCGCCGCCGCGGTGCTCGCGGCCGCGCTCGCCGAGGACCCGGGGTACTCGCACCTCTTCCCGGTGCGGGCGCGCCGCGAGCGGGAGCTGCGCGAGGTGTACCGGATGACCCTGGCCGACGGCATGCGGCACGGCCGCGTGCTCGTCACGAAGCTCGGCGACGAGGTGACGGGCGTGCTCGCGCTGTACCCGCCGGGCACCTACCCCATGTCGGCCGGCCGGTGGCTCCGCCAGGGCCTGCGCCTCGCGCGGATCGCGCTGTTCACGCGCGAGCACAGCGGCGGCATCATCCGCTTCGGCGAGCTGACGTCGCAGGGCGTGCCGTGCGACGCCTGGTACGTCGAGGCGTTCGGCGTGCGCCCCGACCTGCAGCGCGCCGGCCGCGGGTCCCTGCTGCTGCAGCGCTTCCTCGACGACGTCGACCGCGCCGGCGTGCCGTCGTACCTGGAGACGACCAAGCACGACAACGTCGGCTACTACCACTCCCGCGGCTACACCGACGCGCACGAGCCCGTGCCCCTCACGCCGGAGGGGCCGTTCATCTACCCGATGACCCGGCCCGCGCGCACCGCGGGTGCGGCCGGCGACGCGGGGACGGCCGGCGACGCGGGGGCGGGCGGCGACGCGGGGACGGACGCCGTGGCCGACGCGCGCACGGTGCCCCACGCCGCGCCGGACACCGTCGAGGACGACCCCGCCGCCTGAGCGGCCGGCGCCGCCTGTGCGGCCGACGTCCCGCGCGGGGCCGGACGGGGTGCCGCCGCGCGGGCCGGTCGTGCTCACGCCTCCGGCCGTCCCCGGCGCAGGCGCGCCAGCAGCGCCTCGGGCGTCGCGGTCGCCGGGTCCCAGCGGGAGTCCACGAACCACGTCGCGCCCGCACCCGCGAGCTCCTGCACGCGGTCGCGGGCCGCCACCGGGTCGTCCGGCAGCACGCCCTGCACGACGACGTCGAACGGGCCCGCGTCCGGTGCCCGGTGCGCACGCGCCCACGCGACCACGCCCTCGACGTCCGCCGCGGTCATCTCCCGCTCCGGATCCGCCCCGCGCAGCTGCGGCACGACGCCGTCCCACCGCACCGCACGGCCCATCGACCGCTCGCTCGGGAACGCCGCCACCGGCCACACCGGCACGTGCGTGCGTCCGTCCGCGCGCGGCACCGGCCGCGGGTCGAAGCGCATGCCGTCGACGTGGAGGTGCGTGCCGTCGACGTGGACCGGCCCGCCCGTGAACGCCTGCGCCAGCACCGCGAGGTCGTCGTCGAGCAGCTCGGCGCGCTCGCGCAGCGTGCGGCGCTCGGCCGGGACGGCCGCGACCGCGCCGTCGTCCGCCACCCCGACGCCGACGGGCAGCACGAGGCGCCCGCCGGACAGGTGGTCGACCGTGACGGCCTGCTTGGCGACGACCCACGGGCGCCGCCGCGGGAGCGCGAGGACCATCGCGCCGAGGGTGATGCGGTGCGTGCGCACGGCGGCCGCCGCGAGCAGCGCCCACGGGTCCCACGACGGCATGCCGGCGATGTCGACGCCGTCCCACGTGAACCAGCCGTCCCAGCCGTGCTCCTCCGCGACGACCGCCATGTCGACGACCTGCTGCGCCGCCCCGAAGCTCGCCACGAACCCGACCTGCACCCCGGCCACCTCCGCCCGTCCTGACCCTGCCCGTCCTGGTCCCGCCCGACCTGATCGCGCCCGACCTGATCGCGCCGATCCGACCCCGCCCGTTCCGCCCCGGTCCCTCCTCGCGCGACGCTACGCACGGCCACCGACATCCCGCCCGCTCCCCGGGCGGTGGCCCCGGCGCGCGGCGCCTAGGCTGGCCGTGCCCCCGCACCGGCCCGTCCGACGCCCGGCCCGTGCCCCGCCCCCAGCCCGAGGAGGCCCGCGTGCCCACCGACGTCGTGGTGGTCGGGTCCGGCCCGAACGGCCTCGCCGCGGCGGTGACGTGCGCACGCGCGGGGCTCGAGGTCGTCGTGCTGGAGGCCCAGGACACGGTCGGCGGCGGCTCGCGGACGCTCGACCTCGGCCTCGCCGACGGCGTCGTGCACGACATCTGCTCCGCCGTGCACCCGATGGCGTGGGCGTCCCCGTTCCTGCAGGAGTTCGACCTCGGTGCGCGCGGCGTCGAGCTGCTGACGCCCGAGGTGTCGTACGCCCAGCCGCTCGACGACGGCGAGGCCGGCATCGCGTACCGCGACCTCGCGCGCACGGTCGAGGCGCTCGGCCCCGACGGGCCGGCGTGGCGCGCGCTCCTCGGGCCGCTGGCGGAGCGGCCGGAGGTCGTCGTCGGCGTCGCGATGGGAGACCGGCGGAGCATCCCGCGCGAGCTGCTGCCGACCGGCGTGCCCACGGCGGTGCGCTACGCGCTCGGGCTCGCGGAGCAGGGGTCGCCGCTGTGGACGCGGCGGTTCCGCGGGCACGTCGCCCCCGCGCTGCTCACGGGCGTCATGTCGCACGCCATCCACCCGCTGCCCGCGGTCCCCGCGGCCGGCGCCGGGCTGCTGCTCGCCGCGCTGGCGCACGCCGGCAGCGGCTGGCCGCTCCCCCGCGGCGGGTCGCAGGCGATCGTCGACGCGCTGCGGGCCGACCTCGAGGCGCACGGCGGCACCGTCCGCGCCGGGCACCGCGTGGGGTCCGCGGCGGACCTGCCGCCCGCGCGGGCCGTCCTGTTCGACACCAACCCGCGCACGGTCGTCGAGGTGCTCGGCGACCGGCTGCCGGCGCGCACGCGCCGCGGCCTGGAGCGGTTCCGGTTCGGGCACGGCGCCGCGAAGGTCGACTTCGTGCTGTCGGGCCCGGTGCCGTGGGCGTACCCGGAGGTCGGGCGTGCCGGCACGGTGCACCTCGGCGGGTCGCAGCAGCAGGTCGCCGAGGCCGAGGCCCACGTCGCCGCCGGCAGGCACGCGCCGCGCCCGACGGTCTTGCTGAGCGACCCGACGGTCGTCGACCCGGGCCGCGAGGTCGGCGGGCTGCACCCCCTGTGGACGTACGCGCACGTGCCGGCGGGGTCGGACGTCGACGTCACCGAGGCCGTCACGGCGCAGGTCGAGCGGTTCGCGCCCGGGTTCCGCGACGTCGTCGTCGCCTCGCGGTGCATCCCCGCCGCCCGGATGGTCGAGCACGACGAGAACTACGTCGGCGGCGACATCTCCGCCGGGGCGCTCGACCTCGTGCAGACGTTCGCCCGGCCGACCGCGTCGATCGACCCGTACCGGCTCGCGGAGGGCGTGTACCTGTGCTCGGCGTCCGCGCCGCCGGGCCCCGGCGTGCACGGCATGGGCGGGTGGTTCGCGGCCCGGCGGGCGTTGCGGCAGGTCTTCGACGTGCGGCACGCGCCGGCCCTCGCCCCGGGGGTGGCAGCATGACGCGCCGCCTGGACGACGGTCCAGGTTCGCACGACGCCACGCCGCGGCTTCGGTGGTGCGAAACCGGCGCTGCCCCTACCGTCGTCCTCGGGCCGCGCACGGGGACGCGCGGACGGACGGACGGCACGGGCAGGGGGCGATGGGCGTGAGCGACGAACCGACCGCCTCGCACGCGCCCGCGCAGCCCGCCGGAGCCGTCGACGCGGCCGCCGGCACGGGCGTCGTGCCGCCGCGGACGCTGCCCGACGACGACGCCGCCGGCCGCCCCGCGCACGCCGGCGAGGAGCTGCACGCCTCCCACCCCGCCACGACGTTCGTCGCGCTGCGCCGGTGGGTGCTCGACAGCGCCGCCCAGCTGCGCACGCTGCGCGGCGACCTGCGCGAGCAGATCGCCGCGTCGTCGTCGTCGGCCGTGGAGCCGCTCGGCGACGTGCCGGAGAAGGTCGTCCTCGTCGCCTCGGAGCTCGCGACGAACGCCCTCGCGCACGGCCGTCCGCCCACGCAGGTGCGGCTCTCCCAGGACGGCCGGACGTTCCTGCTCGAGGTGTCCGACGGCGCGCTCGACCGGCACCCGTTCCTCGCGGAGGGCCGCGCGCCCGGTGACGGCGGCTTCGGGCTGCAGATCGCCCGCCGCCTGTCGCTCGACGTCGGCTGGTACGCCGACGCCGAGGGCAAGCACGTCTGGGCGACGTTCTGCGCGACGGAGGACGCGCGCGGCTGACCGCCGCACGCCCCGCCAAACGCCCCGCCAGACGCCCCGCCGGACGTCCCGCCGCCGTCCCCCGGCGATGACCCACACTGTGCGCATGGCGGGCACCACCACCTCCCCCGACGCCGACGCCGGCTCCGACCCCGGCGGCGCGCGCGTCCTGCGGCTGCGCGGCGCGACCCTCGGCGCCGGCGTGCCCGCCGTGTGCGTGCCGCTCGTCGCGACGACCCCCGACGCCGCCGCCGCCGCCGCGCGCGCCCTGCCGCCGGGCGTGGCCGACGTCGTCGAGGTGCGGCTCGACCACGTCGCCGGCTCCGCCGCCGACCCCGCGCTCGCCACCGCGACCCTGCGGGCCGTCCGCGCCGCCCTGCCCGACGACGTGCCCGTGCTCGCGACGTTCCGCTCGGCGCGCGAGGGCGGTGCGCAGCCCGCCGACGACGCCGCGTACGCCGCGGTCGTCCTCGCCGCGATCACGTCCGCCGGGGCGGTCGACGCCGTCGACGTCGAGCTCGCCACGCCCGACGCCGTGCGCGACGACCTGCTCGCCGCGGCGCGCACGCACGGCGTGCCCGTCGTCGTCTCGACGCACGACTTCGCCGGCACCCCGCCCGCGGACGCGCTGGTCGACGTGCTGCGGCGGCAGCGGGACGCCGGCGCGGACGTCTGCAAGGTCGCGGTGACGCCCGCCGACGCGGACGACGTGCTCACGCTCCTGCAGGCCACGCGCACGTTCGCGCGGGAGGCCGACCGGCCCGTCGTGACGATCGCGATGGGCGGGCTGGGCCTGGTCACGCGGCTCGCCGGCGAGGTGTTCGGGTCCGCGCTGACGTTCGGCTCGGTCGGCGCCGCGAGCGCGCCCGGCCAGCTGGACGCCGTGCGGCTGCGCGAGGTGCTGACGCTCGTCCACGCCGCGCTCTGACGGGTCGGCCCGGCCGGTCCCGCGCGGGCCGGTGAGTCCGGGCGGCCCCGACGGTCGGCACCGGAGGACCGCCCGCGTCCGGCGTCGACCCGAGGAGCAGCCGTGCCCGTCACCCGTCCGTCCGACCCGGCCCGTCCCCCGGCCCTCGACCGTGCGCACGGGCCTGCGGGCTCGTACGACCTGGACCGCGCGGCCGCGGGCGTCGCCGCCGCTGTCGGCCGCGCCCTCGCCGACGGGCGCACGCACGGCGCGGCGTGGCTCGTCGCGCACGGCGACGACGTCGTGACCGGTGCCGCCGGCGAGGCGTCGCCCGGCCGTCCCGTGCGGCCGGACTCGCTGTTCCGGATCTCGTCGGTGACGAAGCCGGTGGTCGCGGCGGCCGCGCTCGCGCTCGTCGACGCCGGCCTCCTCGCGCTCGACGCGCCCGTCGACACGTGGCTGCCCGAGCTCGCGGACCGCCGCGTGCTCGTCGACCCGCGCGGGCCGCTCGACGTCACCGTGCCCGCCGAGCGCCCGACGACCGTGCGCGACCTCCTCGAGTCCCGCGCCGGCCTGGGCATGGACTTCACCGCGACCCACGCCGACCCCGTCCTCGAGGCGCTGGCCCAGCGGGGGCTGCACGCCGGCCCGCCCGCACCGCAGGCCGACCCGGACCCCGACACGTGGGTGCGGGTCGTCGGCGAGGTGCCCCTGTCGGAGCAGCCGGGCACGCGGTGGCGCTACCACCTGCCCCTGCAGCTGCTCGGGGTACTCGTCGCGCGGGCGGCCGGCGGTGCGCTGCCCGCGGTGCTGCGGGCGCGCGTGCTCGACCCGGTGGGCATGCCGGGCACCGCGTTCCACGTGCCGCCCGACAGCCTGGCGCGCCTCGGCCGGCAGTGGGTGACGGGCGCCGACGGCGCACCCCTCGTCCACGACGAGCCGGACGGGCAGTGGGCGCGGCCGCCGGCGTTCCCCGACGGGGGCGCCGGGCTCGTGTCGACCGTCGCCGACCTGCACGCGTTCGCCCGCATGCTGCGCGCGGGCGGGACGGCCGCCGACGGCACCCGCGTGCTCGCCGTGGACACCGTCGCGGACATGCTCCGCCCGCACGTCGGCCCGCTGGGCGACGACGCGCGGGGCGCGTGGGGCCTCGGCATCGGCCTGTGCCGCGTCGACATGCCCGACGGCCGGCACGCCGGCAGCCACGGCTGGGACGGCGGGCTCGGCGCGACGTGGTGGACGGACCCGGTCTCCGACGTCGTGCTCGTCCTGCTGACGACCGACGCGTGGGCCTCGCCGGAGGCGTCCGCGCTGTTCCGCGAGGTGTGGGCGGCGGCGTTCGGCGGCAGCGCGGAGTGACGCCGTCCTCCGCGCGCCGGCCGGGACGGGGGCGCGCCGACGGGCCGACGGCGCCGGCGGTTCAGCGGGCGGGCGTCACTGCACGCCGTCGGCGTGCCGCTGCTCGACCTCCCGCGCCGCCGCCCGCGTCCGCTCGGCGTTCGTGCCGCCACGGGGCGACCCGTCCCCGGGGGTCTCCCCCGGGTCGTGCAGCATGTGGGACTGCACGAGCTCGTGGCGCTGCACGTACGTGTTCGCGACCGCCTGGATCGTCGCGGCGATCGGCAGGGCGAGGAACGCGCCGAGCGCCCCGAAGACGGCCCCGAACGCCAGCACGACGACGAAGGAGACGGCCGCGTTCATCTCCAGCGCGCGCGCCGAGACCTTCGGCGCGAGCCACAGGTTCTCGACCTGCTGGTACCCGAGGATGAACGCCAGCACGCCGAGCCCCTGCGGCACGCCCTGCGACGTCAGCGCGACCACGATCGGCAGCGCGCCGCCGATGTACGTGCCGATCGTCGGCACGAACTGCGACACCACGCCGGTGAACAGCGCGAGCGGCAGCGAGTACGGCGTACCGAGGATCGCGAGGAACGCGAACGTCGCGACCGTGGCGATCGCGGCCAGGACGATGCGCGTGTTGATGAAGTCGGCGACCTTGACCTGCGTGATCTCCCAGAGCCGCAGCACCTCCTGCTGGCGGTTCGGCGTGAGCCACCGGCAGATCGACGCGCGGAACCGCGGTCCCGCGGCCAGCAGGTAGTACGTGACGAGCAGGATCGTCAGCGCCGCGAACAGGCCGCCGAGGATCGTCGTGCCGACGAGCAGCGCGCCGCTCGCGACGTCGCCGCCCCACGCCTCCGTCGCCTGCCGCAGCAGGTCGTCCGTCTCCGGCACCTCGACGCCGAACCGCTCCCCCACGGTCGTGCGGGCGTCGGCGTAGAGCTGCGGCACGGTCTCGACGAGCTGCACGAGCTGCTGCACGAACAGGTTGCCGAACAGCGCGAGCACGACCAGCACGAGCACCAGCCCGCCGATCAGCGCGAACGCCGCGGCCGCCCCCCGCCGCCACCCGTGCCGCACGAGCCACACGACGATCGGCTCGAGCGCGAGCGCCAGGAAGAACGCGATGAGCAGGTTGACGAACAGCCCGCCGAGGGCGCCGAGGGCGTCCCACGCGAAGATCGCCACGAACACGGCGACGACCGCCATCGCGAGCGCCTTGCCCCACCACCGCGGCGGGCGGCGGGCGTCGTGCTGCAGGGCGCGCGTGCCCTCGTCGCCCGGGCGCTCGGGCGCACCGACCACGGGCGGCGGCGCGGCGGTGGCGGAGCCGGTGGCCGCGCCCGGGCCCTCGGCGGTGGGCGGGTCGGTGACGGGGGCCGGCCGCGCGGCCGGTCCGGCGGCCGGCGCGGCGGGGTGCGGGGCGTCGGGGCTGCTCACGGGCGTCCTCCGGTCGGGCGGCGCCCCGGGTGACGGGGCTCGGGCACACCCTAGGGCCGCGCGGCGGCGCCGGTGCGAGCGGCACGACGCACGTCCCCGACCCGCCGGGCGCGCCACCTCGCCGAGCGCGGCACCTCGCACCGAGCGCGGTAGTCGTACCACCCGCGCTCGGTGGGAGCTGCCGCGGTCGACGGGACGGGACGGTGCCGGCGGTCAGGCCGGGACGGCGGCGCGGGGTGCGCGGCGCGCGCCGGACGCGAGCACGAGCAGGCCGGCCGCGAGCACCGCGAGGCCGACCACCGATGCCGTCGCGAGCCGCTCGTGCAGCAGCGCGAGCCCCAGCACCGTGGCGGTCAGCGGCTCGGCGAGCGTGAGCGTGGCGACGGTGGCGGCGCCGAGCCGTGCGAGGCCGTACCCGAACAGCACGTACGCGAGCGTCGTCGTGACGAGGCCGAGCCATGCCACCTGCACCAGCCCCGCCGGCGTCGTCAGGGCGCCGGCGCCCGCGACGAGCAGGACGGGCACGCTGACCGCACCGGCCGTCCCGAACAGGGCGCCCATCGTCGAGGTCGAGGACCAGCCGCCGTCGATGAGCGCCGCCCCGGCCAGCGTGTACAGGGCGTAGGCGGCGCCGGCGCCGAGCGAGCCGAGGACGCCGACGGGGTCGATCGCGCCCGCGGTACCGCCCGGTGCGCCCAGGCCGAGCACCGCCACGCCGACCGTCGCGAGGGCGGTGGCGACGCCCCACGTGGCGGTGGGCCGCTCGCGCCGCACCGCCCACGCGACCAGGCCCGTCACCACCGGCGCCGACCCGAGCGCGATGACCGTGCCGACCGCGACCCCGTTGCGCCCGGTGCCGAGGAAGAACGCCGGCTGGTACGCGAGGACGCCCGCGGCGCCGACGACCACCGCCACGGCCCGCTGCGCCCGCGTCCGGGCGGCGCCGCGGACGGCCGCCGGGCGGTCGGCTCCGGGCGTGCCCGGGCGCGCGGCGGTCCGCCGGGCCAGCAGGGCGGCGACGAGGGCGAGGGCGAGGCCGCCGACCGCGATGCGCGCGGCGCCCAGCGCCACGGGGTCGGCGTCGGGGCCGAGCGCCTGCGCGGTCCCGGTCGTGCCGAAGCAGACGGCGGCGAGGAGGACGGCGAGGACGGCGCGCACGCGCGGATCGTCGCACGCCCGGCCGCACGCCGGCGTCGGGCGCGGCGGACGCGACCGCGCGGCCCCGGGGGCAGGCGCGTCGGAGGCGCGGCACGTCGCGGACGGCACGTCGCGGCGTGTCGCGTCGGAGGGCGACGTCCTCCCACGGGCGTACGCACGCCGTGCGCACTCCGTGCGTACGCCCGCGGAAGAGAATCACCTCCCGCGACGACACGCCGCAGCGGTTTCCGACACGCCGGCAGTACCCGCGGCGCGCGTCGAGCCGGCCTGGTGGTCGGCGTGGGCGGCGTGCCGGGTACGCCAGAGCTGCGTGCGCGCGGCGGTCGCCCGGGGGTCAGGCCGGGACGGCGGCCCGTCGGCCGAGGGAGGCGAGGGCGCGGGTCTGGCGGTCGGCGTCCGCGGGGACGGCGAGGGGCGGTGCGCACACACCCTCGCCGTACAGGTGCTCGCCCATCGCCGCGACCATGCCCTCGATGACGTCGAGGTCCTGGTCGGTGAAGCGGTGCGCGCGACCGTCGGCGGCGGCCACGTCCCAGCGGTGCGCGACCATGTCGAAGCCGTAGAACATGTCGAACGTGGCGCCGAGCGTCGACGGACCGGTGAAGGAGTCGAACGGCCGGTCCACCACGTCCGGGTCGGCCAGCGCGGTGCGCACGGCGGCGGCGTGGGTGCGCCAGCCGGCCGCCGGGTCGGCGAGGTCCGGGCGCGGGCCGAGGTCCACGTCGTGCCGGGCGAGGTAGTCGCGCTGCGTGTCGACGACGTGGGCGACGACGTCACGGGCCGTCCACCCCGCGCACGGTGAGGGCGCGTCCCACGCCGCGGGGCTCGTCGCGTCGAGGACGGCCGCGAGGCCGGCGGCGCGCTCGGTGTAGGCGTCGAGGATCGGGTTGTCGGTCATGTGCGGCACGCTACGCCGGGCGGAGGAGGTGCGGCTTGGACGAACGCGACACGCGCGCCGGCGCGACGGGGGGCGTCGACGACGTCGAGCGCGCGCACCTCGTGGACCCGCGGGACACGTCGTTCCGCATCGGCCGCTGGGGGCCGCCGGAGGACCTCGCGCCGCTGGTGCGGCGCTACTGGGTGCCGACGTGGTCCGTGCCGGACGCGCGGGAGACCGAGCAGCGCGTGCTGCAGTACCCGGTGTGCCTGCTCGTGGTGGCCGACTCCTACGCGCGGTTCTACGGCGTGCAGCCCGGCCTGTCGACGACGACGCTGCGCGGCACCGGGTGGGCGGTCGGGGTGATGCTGCAGCCCGCGGCCGGGTCGCTGCTGGTCGGCGGGTCCGTCGCGCCGTGGACCGGCCGGCACGCCGACGTCGCGGACGCGCTGGCGGCCACGGCGTCGCGGCCTGACGTCGACGCGCTGGTCGCGGGTGTGCGCGCGGACATGGCCGCCGACGCCACGGCCGAGGCGGCGCAGCGGTCCGCGACCGACCGGGTCGGCGCGTTCCTGCGGCGGTACCTGCCCGTGGACGACGAGGGACGGCTGGTCGACGCGGTCGTCGCGGCCGTGGAGGACGACCCGAACCTGCTGCGGGTCGGTCAGCTGTGCGAGCGGTTCGGCGTCACCGAGCGCACGCTGCAGCGCCTCACCCGCCGGCGCCTCGGCCTGACGCCGAAGTGGCTCGTGCAGCGGCGGCGGCTGCACGAGGCCGCGGGCCGCCTGCGCACCGGCGGGACGACGCTCGCCGACCTCGCCGCCGAGCTCGGCTACGCCGACGAGTCGCACCTCTCCCGCGACTTCCGCCGCGTCACGGGGATGACGCCCGGCGCGTTCGCGGCGCGCTTCACGCACCCCACCCCCTGACGCACCCGCCGCGCCGCCGGCCGCTCCCCGCGAGCCGGTGTGCAGCGTTCGTCATGCCATGCGCGACGAACGCTGCACACCCCGCGCCGAGCGGGGACGTGGTGAGGCGCCGCCGGTGGCGGGTGCCCCCGCGCGTCAGGCGGTCGCCGTGCCCGCCGCCGGCGGGTCGGCCGGGATGCTCGCGCCGGATGCGCGGGTGCGCCGCCGGCCGCGGGCGAGCTCCGTGGCGAGGGCGTCGAGCGGCTGCGCGAAGGGGTCCTGGAACGCGCGCAGCCAGTCGCCGACGACCGCGAGCGCGGCGGCGTCCGCGGCGTAGAGACGCCGGCTGCCGTCGGCGCGCACGGTGACGACGCCGGCCTCGCGCAGCACGCGCAGGTGCTGGGACGTCGCGGGCTGCGAGATGCCGAACTCCGCGCGGGCGAGCGCGACGAGGTCGCCGGCGGCGCACTCCGCCACGGCGAGCCGTTCCATCAGGCGACGGCGCACGGGCTCGGCGAGCGCGGCGAGGACCGCGTCGACGTGCGGCGCGGACGCACCGGCCGGCGTCGCGTCCGTGCGCCGTGCCGCCGTGCTCACCCCGCCTGCCCGGCGGTGCCCTCCGCGCCGTCGTCGGCCGCAGTGCCGCCCGCGCCCTCGCCGCCCGCGGCCGCGCCGTCGCCCTCGTCCGGCGCCGGCTGGCCCGTGTAGAAGGCGATGGTGCGCGCACCGGCCCGCCGGGCGGCGTCCGCGTCCTCGCCGTCGCCGACCGCCGCAGCCGCCCAGCCGGTCGCGGCGGACGTGATGAACGCCTGCCCCTCCGGCCCCACGGACCAGGCCTCGGCCTCGGCGGGGTCGACCGACGCACCGCTCTCGAGGTGCAGCGCGAGCCCCCACAGCGCGAGGTCCCAGCCGACGCCCACGGCGCCCGGACCGAACTGCTCCCAGAACGCCGGGTCGACGTGCGCCTCGTGCAGAAGGCGCAGCTCGGTGCCGCCGTCGGCGGGCGCCAGGTGCACCTCGACCCAGCCGACCTCACCGCCGTACTCCCACGTCACGGCGAGCCGGTCGGGCCGCTCGCACGCCTCGACGGTGCCGCCGGCGTTGCCCTCGAGCTGGTACCGGCCGCCCACGCGCAGGTCGCCGCTGATCGGCATGAACCACCGCGGCAGGCGCTCGGCGCTCGTGACGGCGTCCCAGACGTCGTCGACGTCCGCGCGGTACACGCGGCGCGCCTCGGCGACCTTCGTCGGCCGCCCGTCCCGCTCGCCCGTGCGCACCACGCGCGTGACCAGCCCGACCTGCTCCAGTGCGTCGATCGTCATGACCCGTCCTCCCGTATAAGTGGCGTCTTATACGCTAGCCCGGCGCCGGCCTCCTGTCGAGAGGTCGACGTCACCGGCCACCCGCGGGACCCTGTCGGCATGAGGCTCCCCCCGACCGTCGCCGCGGGCGTCGCGGCCGGCACGGTCACGCTCGCGTTCCGCCGCTGGCGCCGGCCCGACGTGCGCCCCGGCTCGGAGTTCCGCAGCGGCGGAGGCGTCGTCCGGGTCGAGGCCGTGGACGTGGTCGACCCCGCGGCGATCACGGACGACGAGGCGCGGGCAGCCGGCCACCGGGACGCCGACGCGCTGCGGCGCCGCCTGCCCGACGACGAGCCCGACCTGCCCGTGTACCGGGTGCGGCTCGCGCCCGCCGGGCCCGACCCGCGCATCGCGCTGCGCGAGGACGCCGACCTCACCGACGCCGACGTCGCCGCGATCGACGCGCGCCTCGACCGGCTCGACCGTGCGAGCACGCACGGCCCGTGGACCATGACGACGCTCGACCTGGTCCGCCGCCACCCGCACGTGCGCGCGCCCGACCTCGCCGCCGAGGTGGGCCGCGAGCGCGACCCGTTCAAGATCGACGTCCGCAAGCTCAAGAACCTCGGGCTGACGCAGAGCTTCGAGGTCGGCTACGCGCTCTCACCGCGCGGGGAGGCGTACCTAGCCCGGACGCGCCGCGCGGCACCGCCGGGTCAGTACAACTAGCTGGGCCGCTCGTCCGCGAACGCCGAGCCGCGCGCAGCCAGCCCCTCGCGCAGCAGCCGGACCGCCTTGGGGCCGACGCCGTGCAACGACAGCAGGTCGCCGGCGCGACGGTCCGTGAGCTGGTCCCAGCGCGTGAGTCCCTCCGCCGCGAGCGCACGGCGCGCCGTCGCGCCGATCGCCGGCGGGTACTCGGTGGGCACGGGCGCGTCCTCGGGCACGGGGTCCTCCGTCGTCTCGTCGGCACCAGTGTGCCGACCGGCACCGACACCCGTCGCGACCAGCCGTTGGCGCTGGTCACGCGCGTGCACCAGGCTGGGCGCCGACGGGGCCGGTCCGCCGGCCGGGCGCGAGCACGGGAGCGGTTCATGGCGCGGTCGACGGCGAAGAAGGTCGGCATCCTCACGGCGGGCGGCGACAGCCCGGGGCTGAACGCGGCGATCCGCGGGTTCGGCAAGACGGCGATCGGCCACTACGGCATGGAGCTGTTCGGCTTCCGCGACGGCGTCACCGGGCTCGTCGAGAACCGGTACGTCGAGCTCGACGGCGCAGCGCTGTCCGGCATCCTCACGGTCGGCGGCACGGTGCTGGGCACGAGCCGCGACAAGGTCCACCGCTTCCCCGTCGAGGGCGGCGGCACGCAGGACATGATCCCCACCGTCGTCGAGAACTACCGGGCGCTCGGGCTCGACGCGCTCATCATGCTGGGCGGCGGCGGGACGGCGAAGAACGCGATGCGCCTCGTCGACGCCGGCCTCAACGTCGTCCACCTGCCGAAGACGATCGACAACGACATCGCCGAGACCGACACGACGTTCGGCTTCGCGACGGCCACCGAGATCGCCACCGACGCCGTCGACCGGGTGCACTCGACGGCGCACAGCCACCACCGCATCATCCTCACCGAGATCATGGGGCACCGGGCCGGCTGGCTGACGCTGGCCGCCGGCATCGCGGGCGGCGCGGACGTCATCCTCATCCCCGAGATCCCGTACACGGTGGACTCCGTGGCGGCGACCATCAAGGCGCGCACGGCCCGCGGCTCGTCGTTCTCGGTGGTCGCGGTCGCGGAGGGCGCGCGGGACGTCGACGACACGGCGGACTACCAGGCCGCGCAGCTGCTGGTGAAGGCCGCGAAGACGCCCGAGGCGCAGCGCGCGGCGCGCACGCACCTGGCCAACGTCGAGGACCAGCAGCGCGAGCACACGTTCCGGCTCGCGCGCGAGCTCGAGGCCGCGACCGGGCTGGAGTCACGCGTGACGATCCTCGGGTACGTGCAGCGCGGCGGGACGCCGTGCGCGGCGGACCGCCTGCTCGCGACCCGGCTCGGCGCGGCCGCGGCGGACCACGTCGCGCGCGGGGAGTTCGGCGTGATGATCGCGGCGCGCGGCGAGGGGACGGCCGCGGTGCCGCTCGGCGACGTCGCCGGGAAGGTCAAGCTCGTCCCGCCGGACCACGCGTGGATCACCGCCGCGCGCCAGGTCGGCACCGGGCTGGGTGACTGAGGGCGCCGACACCCGCCCCGGTCCGGGCCGCGGAGGGGCGCGGCATGGTGGGATGTCGCCCGTGCGACTGCTGCGGCGCCCCCTGCGCGAGGA
Source organism: Cellulomonas sp. NPDC057328 (assembly GCF_042667215.1). Classification (NCBI taxonomy): domain Bacteria; kingdom Bacillati; phylum Actinomycetota; class Actinomycetes; order Micrococcales; family Cellulomonadaceae; genus Cellulomonas; species Cellulomonas sp. NPDC057328. The sequence goes on from NZ_JBHUZW010000001.1 coordinate 95,295, forward strand.
CGAGTTCTGGCGTCTGATCGACGTGCTCGGCGGCTCGTCCGACGACGAGGCCGTCGAGCGGCTGACGGAAGCGCTCCGCGCCCGTGGCCGGCGGACCGCGATCGCGTTCGCCGAGCGGCTGGCGATCGTGCTGCACGACCTCGACCGCGAGGTCCTCGCCGACCAGCCCGTGCGCTGGTCGGACGACGACGAGGACGACGACCCGATCCCCTTGTCGGACGACTCGTTCCTGTACCTGCGCGCCGACGTCGTCGCGCGCGGTCGCGAGATGGTCGAGCGGGTCCTCGCGGACCCCGAGGTCCTGCTCCAGCACCGCTGGGACGACGGCGAGGCGCTGCTGTACGCGGCCGACGAGGCGGCGGGGCGCGACATCGAGACGCGCGTGTCGTACGAGACCGGCTCGAACGAGGCGCACTGGTCGCGCCGGGACGTGGCCGACGACGACCCGTTCGTCCCGCCCGTCGTCGCCGTGTCGGTCGCCGACCTCTCGCAGCCGGTCGAGGTCGAGACGCACGGCGCCGACGGGAGCCACCGGCAGGAGGTGACCTACCTCCCGCCCGACTGGCTGCACCGCCGCACCGAGACCGCGGTGCACACGGGACTGCGGGAGGCGGTCGGCGACGTCGCCGTGCTGCCGCAGGACTCCCCGGACGCGTGGCTCGAGGTGCGGCTGGGCCTCGGCACGCGCTGGGATCTCGCGCCGCGCGTCGAGTCGGGCGCCGCACAGGCGTGGGGCGACGGCACGGTCACGCGGGTGCACGTCGAGCTCCCCGGGGACGAGGTCTCGGCCCTTCCGCGCACGGACCACGTGACGCTGCTGCTGTCGGTGGCGGCGACCTGCGTGCTCGCGGTGCTGCCGCCGGGCCACGAGGCGCGTCCACGTCTGCAGGGCGTCGCCACCGCGGGTCGACCGCTGCTGCCCGGGTCCTGAGATCGGCCGCACCCGGCCCTCAGGGACGACGCCGCGCGCGCTGCGCTGACGCGGGACCTGGGGCGGTGCCCGCCGCGGCGGTCCCCGAGGGGACACCGCGGTCAGCGCCGAGGTCGCGTCGCGCGCCGCACTCCGAGCAGCAGCAGCGTGCCGAGGGCGAGCAGCCAGGCCGCCGCGGCGCCGAGGGGACGGACCTCCGTGCCCGTGTCCGCGAGCGCGCCCCGGTCGTCGTCGGCGACGGGCGGACGCGGCACGTCGGGCGGTGGCCCCGTCGGTGGCCCCGTCGGTGGCCCTGTCGGTGGCCCCGTCGGTGGCCCCGGCGTCGGGGTCGGGGTCGGCGGCGCCACCGGGTCCACGAGCACGTTCCCCACCTCGACGAGGACCGCCCGCGCCGGCGCGAGCGCGAACTCCTCCCCGAGCGCGAGCGGCCGGGTGACCCCGTCGACGGTGATGCGCGCGGTCGTGGTGACCTCCACGCCCTCGCGGGCCCCAGTCGCGGTCTCGGTGACCACGCACGTCGTCGCGACGGTGACGGTCTGCTGCGGGATCGCGGCCCGCGGGGTCCCGGCCGGCACCTCCAGCGGGAGCGGGGTGCCGCCCGCGCACACGAGGGCGAGCACCGCGGGCGACGGGCGCAGCGCAGGGTCCGGCGAGGTGGACTTCACCACCTCGACCGTCCCCCACGGCACGAACCGGTTGACGAACGCGCAGGTCGGGTCCGGCGCGTCGACCGTCAGCGTCACCTCGACGCTCGCGGTCGCGACGTCGAGCGGCCCGGTCGTGGGGCCGCAGTCCGCGTCGACCAGCTCCCAGTACCCGGTGTCGGACGAGGCCGGGAGCAGCTCCGTCACCGTGTACGTCGTCGCCGGGTCGACGACGAGGCCGTCGACGAGCGGGCCGCTGCCCGTGCCGTCGGGCGTGGCCGGCGCGGGGACGTCCGGCTGCGTCGTCGTCGCCGTGCCGGGGTAGCTGAGGACGTCGTCCTGCGGGGTCACGAGGAAGTCGAACGTGCCGGTGCCGCCGACCGACGTCTTCGTCACGCTGATCGATCCGCCCGGGAGGAACCGGTTGGTCGCCACGCAGTCGAGGGCGCCGCCGACCAGGGTGACGGTCGCGGACCGGCGCAGCGGGCCGGTCGGCGTGACGGCGAGCGGCTCCCCGTTGCAGCTCGCCTGCTCGAGCTCCCACGAGCCGGCGGGGGTGGGCGGGGGCAGGACCTCGGTCGCGGTGTACGTGTCGGGCGGGAGGTCGGCGAGGTCGATGGCCGTCTCGGGCACGCCGGGCTGCGTCGTCGTCACGAGGGCGACGGCAGGCGGCGCCGACTGCCCCGTCAGCTCGAAGGCGAACGTGCCGGTGCCGCCGAGCGTCTCCTTGCGCAGGACCGCGCCCCCCGTGACGGTGCGTGCGTTCGTGAACGTGCAGACCACGTCGTCGCCGGCGGCCAGCGTGACCGCCACCGAGCGGTCGCCGCCGATCTCGAAGGTCGACGTCGCAGGTCCCTCGGCGTTCGTCGCCGTGCACACCGGCGGACCGGACGGCACCCACCCGGGGGACGCCCGCTCGGCGAAGGTCCAGGGGACCGAGCCGGCGCCCCGCACGAACGTCATCTGGGCGGCGGCGCGGTCGGATGCCCGCAGGGTGAGGTCGCCCACGCCGTCGCCGTCGGCGTCCGCGTAGGAGACGTTGCCGTCGAAGCGGAAGTCGCCCGCGCCCGAGGAGCCCGCGGCGAGCTCCTTGCGGACGGTGATGGTGCCGGCCGTCGGCGGGGGCGAGACCGCGTAGTAGTAGCACAGGACGTGCCGCGCGTCCGTGGGGAAGACCACGGTCTCGACGTTGTCGCCGTTGACGGCGTCGCGGGCGCACCGCAGCGCCGCGAAGCCGAGCTCCTCGCCGCGGCCGTTCAGCGGGGCGTCGGGCGTCCCGCCCTGCACCCACAGCCGGTTGCCGCGCGCCGCGGCCTGCTCGCCGGCGTCGAGCTGGACCGTGACGGCGCCCTCGATCCAGCTCCCTGTCGGGCGCCCCGCGGCGTCCCTCTCCTGCACGGTGTCCTGCGTGACGATGTCGGAGCGCAGCCCACCCGTCACCGTGCTGAGGTACTCGCTGCGGACGGCCGGGCCCGCGATGCCCGTGCCGGTGGAGAACCGCCACCCGGGCAGCGGGCGGCAGCCGGGGGATCCCTCCGCCTCCGCGGCGACCGTCACCGCGTCGCCCGCGGCGTAGGTGCTGTCCGGGCCGAGGTCGCGCAGCGACTCCTGCAGGTTGTTGCGCGCCTTGTTGGCCATCACGTCGGTGTACTCGTCGCAGACCCGCGCGACGTAGGTGATCGAGAGCGGCTGCTGACGCGGCAGCGCGGCCGCGGCAGGGCCGGTCGCCGACGGTGCGAGGCCGAGCACGGCGGCGAGCGCCAGGGCCAGCGCGGGCCGTCGGCGTGCACGACCGACGCGTGGCTGGTCTGCCGTCTGCCTCATGCGAGCCCCCCGATCCGCGTGACGTGGGCCACAGCGTGCCACGGGCACCGCACGTGCACCAGGCCCCACGGTCGCGGCCGACGTGCCGCGGCGGCAGGGTGGGGCTCGTGACCAGCACCGACACGTCCGCACGCGCCTGGGTCGAGCACGCGATCTGGTGGCACGTGTACCCGCTCGGCGCGGTCGGCGCGCCGATCCGCACGCCGGACACCGACCCGGCGCCGCACCGCCTGCGCCGGCTGCTCCCGTGGCTCGACCACGTCGTCGCGCTCGGCGCCAACGGCCTCCTGCTGGGTCCGGTGTTCGCGTCGTCGACGCACGGCTACGACACGACCGACCACTTCCGCGTCGACCCGCGCCTCGGCACGGAGCACGACCTCGACGCCCTGCTCGCCGCCGCCCGCGAGCGCGGGATCCGCGTGCTGATGGACGGCGTGTTCCACCACGTCGGCGCGGAGCACCCGCTGGTCGCGCAGGTGCTCGCCGAGGGGCGCGACGGGCCGCGCGCGTCGTGGCTGGCCGTCGACTGGGACGCGGAAGGAGGGCCGCGCACGGCCGACTTCGAGGGGCACCGCGCGCTGGTGAAGCTCAACCACGACGAGCCGGCGGTCGCGGACCTCGTCGCGGACGTCATGACGCACTGGCTGGACCGCGGGATCGACGGCTGGCGGCTCGACGCGGCGTACGCGGTGCCGCCGGCGTTCTGGGCGCGCGTGCTGCCGCGGGTGCGGGAGCGGCACCCCGGCGCCTGGGTGGTCGGCGAGGTCATCCACGGCGACTACGCGGCGATCGTGCGGGAGTCCGGGATGGACTCGGTGACGCAGTACCCGCTGTGGAAGGCGACGTGGAGCAGCCTGCGCGACCGCAACTTCTTCGAGCTCGACTGGGCGCTGCAGCGGCACGCCGAGCTGCTGGACGCGTTCCTGCCGCAGACGTTCGTCGGCAACCACGACGTCACGCGCATCACCACGCGGGTGGGCCCCGACGCCGCCGTGCTGGCGCTCGTCGTGCTCCTGACGGTGGGCGGCGTGCCGTCCGTCTACTACGGCGACGAGGTCGGCGCGACGGGCCTGAAGGAGGACCGCGAGGGCGGCGACGACGCGGTCCGGCCCCCGCTCCCCGCCACCCCGCCCGATCCCGCTGCCCCCGGCCAGGACGTGCTGCACGCGCACCAGGCGCTGATCGCGCTGCGGCGGCAGCACCCGTGGCTCGTCACGGCGCGGACGACCGCGGACGAGCTGACGAACGAGCGGTACCGGTACACGACCACCTCGGCGGACGGCGCCCGCCGGCTGCAGGTGGAGCTGGACGTGAGCGGCCGGCCGCGGGCCGTGGTGCGGGACGGCGACCGCGTGCTCTACGCCTGGGGCTGAGCCGACCGCTCCCCCGCCGGGTCGCCCACGGTGCGACCGTGCAGCGCGGCGTCGACGCGGGCGAGCACCGCGACGGCGGCGCGGACCTCGCCCGGGTCGGCGGCCGCCCCGGCGAGCACCGCCGCCCAGTGGTCGCGCAGCCGGGCGACGCTCGCGTCCGCGAGCGCGGTCGGCCGCACGGCGACGCTGCGTCCGTCGCGCCCGTGCGCCCGCTCGACCAGGCCCTTGGCCTCGAGCGTGCGCAGCGCGGTGCTGAGGTTGCTGCGCTGCAGGGCGAGCGCGTCGGCGACGGCGGACGGCGAGTCGCCCGGGTGCCGGTCGAGGTGGCGCAGCACCGCGGCCTCGGTGGCGGTGAGGGGGACGACGCCCTCGGCGCCCTGCCGTGCCTGGAGCGCGCGGGCGACGGCGAGGACGAGGTCGGCGAGCTCGGCCAGGTCGTGCGCGGGGCCGGTGCCGCGCCGTTCCGGTGTGACGTCCACGACGACCACCGTACCGGGCGGGACTATGGGCCTATAGTTATCGACAAATAACTGTCTGACGAAGGACCCCCATGCCCACGCTCACCGCCGCCGGCCCCGCGACGGCCGCACCCCCGCGCCGCCTCACCGGCGGGCTCCTGCTCACGCTCGCGCTCCTCTCCGCCGTCGCGCCGTTCGCCACCGACCTCTACCTCGCCGCCTTCCCGCAGATGACCGGCGACCTGCGCACCGACGAGACCGGCGTGCAGCTCACCCTCACCGCGTTCCTCGTCGGAAGCGCCGCCGGGCAGCTCGTCTTCGGCCCCCTGTCCGACCGGTTCGGGCGCGTGCGGCCGCTCGTCGCGGGCGCCGCGCTGTGCGTGGTCGCCAGCGCGGCCGCGGCGCTGGCGCCGACCGTCGGCGTGCTCGTCGCCGCGCGCGTGCTGCAGGGGCTCGGCGGCGCGGCCGGCATGGTGATCGGCCGGGCGGTCGTCACCGACCTCGTCACCGGCGCCGCCGCCGCACGGGCGCTCAGCCTCATGATGATCGTCGGCGGCCTCGCGCCGGTCGTCGCGCCGCTGGTCGGCAGCCTGCTCGTCGGGCCCGTCGGGTGGCGCGGCATCCTCGGCGTGGTGCTCGGCCTCGCGGTCGTCATGCTCGTCGCCGTCCTCGCCGTCGTGCGCGAGACGCACCCGGCCGACCGCCGCGCCGCGGCACGTGCCGCCCGGACCGGCACCCCGTCGACCGCCGCCGCGCTCACCTCGCGGGGCTACCTCGGGCACACGGTCGCCTACGCCTTCGGGTTCGCGGTGATGATGGCGTACATCTCCGCCTCGCCGTTCCTGTACCAGGACCTCATGGGGATGAGCGAGGTGCAGTACGGCCTCGTCTTCGGGCTCAACGCCCTGCTGCTCGCCGTGGTCAGCGGCGTGTCCGCGCGGCTCGCCGGGCGCGTCCCCGTGCGGCGGCTGCTGGGCGTCGGGCTCGGCGTGAGCCTCGCCGCGTCGGTGGTGCTGCTCGTCGTCGTGGGCGCCGGCGTGGCACCCGGCTGGTTCGCCGTGCCGATCGCCGTCGCCGTCGCCGCGCTCGGCCTCGTGCTCGGCAACGGCACCGCGCTGGCGCTCGCCGCGGTACCGCAGGCCGCCGGGTCCGCGTCGGCCGTGCTGGGGGCGCTGCAGTTCGGCCTGGCCGCGCTCGTGTCGCCGCTGGTGAGCCTCGGTGGCGGGACGAGCCCGCGCAGCCTCGCGGTCGTCATGGTCGCGTCGGCGGCCGTCGCGGTCGTCGGGTACGCCGTCGCGGGACGTGCGGGGCGGCGCACCGCCTGACGTCACGACAGCCGGCGCAGCGCCGTCGGCCCCGGGTCCGGCACGGGCGTCGGCGTGGGCGTGGGCGTGCCGCCCGGCCACGGCGGCATCGGGAACGGTGACGACGGACGCGGGTCGGGGTCGTTGCAGGACGCCATCGCGTCGCTCGGGTCCGCCGTGCACGTGTCGGGCCCGTCCCCGCCCTCGACGCGGTCGTTGCCCTCGACGCCGTCGACGCCGCGCAGCGTGTCGGCACCGCCGTTGCCGCGCAGCAGGTCGGCGCCCGGCCCGCCGACGAGCGTGTCGGACCAGTGCACGCCCGCCAGCACGTCGTCGCCGCGCCCGCCGTGCACCTCCTCGACGTCGGGCACGGTGTCCCACGGCGCCGGCACGCCCACCGCGTCACCCTCCCCGGGGGCGCCGTCGCCGGCCAGGCCGTCGAGCGTCACGGTGACCCCACCCGTGCGCGCGCCGTAGTCGGCGACGTCGTGCCCGGGCCCGCCGACGAGCTGGTGCGGGCCGTCGGGCAGCGCGCCCGTGACGAACCGGTCGTCGCCCTGCCCGCCCTCGGAGCGTCCACCGCCAGGGCCGCCGTCGAGGACGTCGCCGCCCCAGCCGCCCTGCAGCAGGTCCTGGCCGTCGCCGCCGAGGAGCGTGTCGTCGCCCTCCCCGCCGACCAGCACGTCGTCGCCGCCGAGGCCCCGCACCCGGTCGTCACCGGCACCGGCGCACACGACGTCCGGGCCGGGCGTGCCGACGAGGTCGTCGGCACCCGCCGTGCCCCGGACCGTGCAGGCGCGCCCGGGGGCGGTGTCGTAGGCGATGTGGTCCCACGTGGACGTGCCCTCGTAGGTCTCGAACCCGAGCGCGACCGTGCCGGCCCCGCGCCCCGAGAGCGTCCGGTCCAGCACGGTGCGGCCGTCGACCGTCAGCCGCAGGCGCTGTCCGCGCGCCTCGAGGCGGTAGCGGTGCCAACGCCGGGTGTCGAGCGGGACGGCCTGGCGGTCGGCGTACGGGTGCAGCAGGCACACCTCGCCCGCGGCGAAGCCGATCTGCACGAGGTCCGTGGTGTCCCCCACCCACAGCAGCGTCGGCGGGACGCCGGCGGGGTCGTCGAGGCACCGTCCCGTCGTCCCGGCGCCGAGGCGCATGCGGAAGTCGACGTCCCAGCCCGTCATGCGGCCCGCCGAGCCCGTCCACTCCGAGGGCGTCGCGTGGTCGAGCACCATCACGAGCGTCTGCTCGCCGATCGTGATCGTCCCGCCGCGCACGGTCGCGTCCGGGTCGCCGCTGAAGCCGCGCACCTGCCACGGGTCGGCGGGCATGCGCCGGAACTCCTCACGCTGGAGGTCGCCGGCCGACGCCGGCACGGGCACCAGCAGCGCGGCGAGGGCCGCCAGCGCGATCAGACCTGTCCGGGTGCGTCGCATCGTGGGCTCCCCCTGTGGCCGGTGCGGAGCACGCTACGGGGGCGCGCGCCCGCGCCCCAGGGCGCGAAAGGGTTCACCGTGCGCAGCGGGGCGGCCGACGGTCGCGGCGTCGGTCGCGGCGACGCTCAGCCGCGGGCCGCGTCCAGCACCGGGACCAGCTGCTCCTCCTCGTACGCCAGGTGGCGCCCGAGCTCCTCGACGAGCCGGTCCACCTCCCGCAGCACGGCGTCACCGTCCGACCCGTCGGCGCGGACGGCCGCCTGCAGCTCGTCGAGCAGGGCGGCGATCGCCGCGTGCTCGGCGCGCAACCGGTCGAGCACCGGACCGAGCACCGCCGCCTGCGCCGGGTCCTGCGCCAGCATCGGGAACATCCCCGCGTCCTCGCCGTGGTGGTGCTGGTGCAGCCCCGCGCACACCGTCAGGCACGCGACCCGCAGCTGCGCGCCGGGCGCCGGGCCGCCCCGCGCCACCTCGTCGCGGATCAGGGCGAGCTCGCGCCGGAACGTGTCGTGCAGGAGCACGAGCGCCTGCCCCCACGGCACACCCGGCGGCGGGCCGCCGCGGGCCCGGGGCAGGGCGACGACGGCGACGGCGCGCGCCTCGTCCTCGCCCGCCGCGGCACCGCCCTCCACGAGGCGCTCGAGCAGCCCGTCGCGCGCGTCGTCCCCGAGCACCTCCGCGCGGGTCTCGAACGCGAACGGCCCGTCCTCGACGGTGACGACCGGGTCGGCGACGACGTCGCGGAACCACGCCGGGCCCGTCGCCGCGCCGGGTGCCGGGGCGACGACGAGCACGCGGTCGCCGTCGGGCAGGTACGTGAGCGGGGTGGTGCGCGGACCCGCGGGGCCGCGCGTCGTGAGCAGCAGGAGCCGGCGGCGCTCGTACCCGCCGACGCGCCCGGCGTGCGCGCGGAACTCCGCGACGACGCGCCCCTCGTCGACGTGCGTCATGACGCTCCTCCGCCGGCGTGGCGACGCGGGGTCGGCCGGTAGACCAGCTCCTGCGTGCGGCCGTCGAGCAGGCGGCTCTCCAGCAGCTCGAGGTCGAGGTCGCCCGCACCGGCGAGGACCGGGGCCGTCCCGCTGCGGCCGGTGACGACCGGGAAGATCGTCACCTGCAGCCGGTCGACCAGCCCGGCGGCCAGCAGCGCCCCGTTCAGCGACAGGCTGCCGTGCGAGCGCAGCGGCACGTCCGACTCGTCCTTCAGACGGCGGACGACGTCGACCGCGTCGCCCCGCACGACGGTCGCGTCCGGCCAGTCGAGCGGGCCCTCGAGGGTGGACGAGACGACCGTCGTCGGGTGCGCGCGCATCGCCGTGACCCACGGGTCGCGCACCTCGGAGTCCTCCGCGCTGCCCGCGAGCATCGTCACGAACTCGCGGAACGTCGTGGCGCCGAGCACCATCCGGTGGGCGGCGCCGTACAGGGACAGGCGGTGCTCGAGCAGCTCCGGGCCCTGCTTGCCCCAGTAGCCGCCCCAGTCGCCCGGCGGCCCGTAGGAGCCGTAGCCGTCGAGGCTGGCGAAGACGTCGAACGTGTAGGTGGCGGTCATGGTGGCTCCCTGCCCGGTTCCGTGGTCGTCCGTGCAGACCCCGGACGGCGCCCGGACTCATCGGCGACGGCCGGACGTCGGTGGTCGCCCCTACCGTGGCCCCGTGATCAGGACCGTCGCCGTCGAGGGGTACCGCTCCCTGCACGACCTCGTGCTCGAGCTCGGCGCGCTCACCGTGGTGACCGGCGGCAACGGCTCGGGCAAGTCGTCGCTGTACCGGTCGCTGCGGCTGCTGCACGCGTGCAGCACGGGCGCGCTGGCGGGGACGCTTGCGCAGGAGGGCGGGCTGGCCTCCGCGCTGTGGGCGGGGCAGCGGCGGCGCGGGCCCGTGCGGCTGCGGCTCGGCGTCCAGCACGGGCCCGGCCACGTGCGCGGGCGCCTCGCGGACGACGACGTGGCGTTCGGGTACGCCCTCGAGGTCGGGCTGCCGCAGCTCGGCACGGGGTCGCCGTTCGTCCGGGACCCCGAGGTCAAGGCCGAGACGGTGTGGGTCGGCGACGCGCCGCGGCCGCGGGACGTCGTCGCGGAGCGTCGCGGGCCGTCCGTGCGGGCGCGCGACGCCGACGACGCCTGGGTGCAGGTGCCCCGCGACCCGGACCCGACGGAGAGCCTGCTCACCGAGCTGGTCGACCCGCTGCTGGCGCCGCAGGTGCTGCTCGTGCGCGAGCGGCTGCGCGCGTGGCGGTTCTACGACCACGTCCGCACGGACGCGGACGCGCCGGCCCGCCGCGGGTCGGTGCTCACGCGCACGCCGGTGCTCGCGGCGGACGGCCGCGACCTGGCGGCCGCCGTCGCCACGATCCGCCACCTCGGCGGCGGCGACCAGCTCGCCGAGGTGGTCGACCGGGCGTTCCCCGGCTCGGTGCTGGGCCTGGGCGGCACGGACGAGCACGCGACGGTGAGCATGACGCAGGACGGCCTGCAGCGCCCGCTGTCCGCCGCCGAGCTGTCCGACGGGACCCTGCGCTTCCTGCTGTGGGCGGCCGCGCTGCTGACGCCCCGGCCGCCCGCGCTCATGGTCGTCAACGAGCCGGAGACGAGCCTGCACCCGGACCTGCTGCCCGCGCTCGCGCACCTGCTCGCCGCGGCGGCGCGGCGCACCCAGGTGGTCGTGGTCAGCCACGCGCCGGCCCTGGTCGACGCGCTCGGCGCCGACGCGGACGTCCCCGCCGACACGCGCCACGTCGCGCTCGGGAAGGAGCTCGGCGAGACCGTGGTCGCCGGCCGCGAGGGACCGCTCGACGTGCCCGCGTGGCACTGGCCGGGGCGGTGAGGCGGTGCCGGACCTGGACCTGGACCTGAGCGGGTACGCGCTCGTCGCGGCCGAGGAGTTCGACGCCGAGCGCCTCGACACCGGCCGGTGGTGGCCGTACTACACGCCGCACTGGTCGTCGCGGGCCGCGACGGCGGCACGGTACGACGTCGGCGGCGGGCGGCTGCGGCTGCGCGTCGACGCGGGCACCGCGCCGTGGGCGCCCGAGTGGGACGGCGACGTGCGGGTGTCGCACCTGCAGACCGGGCAGGTGTCCGGGCCCGTGGGGTCGGCGCGCGGGCAGCACCGGTTCCGCGACGGGCTGGTCGTGCGGGAGGATCAGCCGGAGCACCGCGGGTGGCTCGTGCGCGACGGCGTCCTCGAGGTCCGCATGACGGCCGTCCGGCACCCGGCCGCGATGGTCGCGTTCTGGCCGGTCGGGGTCGAGGACCGTCCCGACGACTGCGGCGAGATCTGCGTCGCGGAGGTGTTCGGCAGCGAGATGGACGCCACCGGCGGGCTCGTCGGCGTGGGCGTGAAGCCGCAGCGCGACCCGCGGCTCACCGAGGACTTCGTCAAGGTCCGCGTCGCGGGCGACCTCACCGCGCCGCACGACTACGCGGTGCAGTGGGAGGACGACGAGCTGCGCTTCCACGTCGACGGGCGGCTCGTGCACACGGTGCGGCAGCGGATCGACTACCCGGTGCAGCTCATGCTCGACGTCTACGAGCTGCCGGTGCCGGGAGTCCCGCGCGACACCGCCGCCCTCCCGCACGTCGCCGAGGTGCACCACGTGCGCCACTGGCGGCGGCGCGACCGGCTCTGAGCGCCGAGCGCAGTCAGAGCAGCCCGAGGACCAGCTTCACCGCGATCGCGACCATCACCAGGGCGATGACGCCGTCCAGGACGCGCCACGCGCCCGGCCGCGCGAACAGCGGCCGGAGCGCGGCGGCGCCGAACCCGAGGCCCGTGAACCACAGGATGCTCGCCGTCGCCGCGCCGAGCGCGAACCACCAGCGGCCGTCGCCGTGGCCGGCGGCGACCGATCCGAGCAGCACGACCGTGTCGAGGTACACGTGCGGGTTGAGCCACGTGAGCGCGAGGGTGGTCGCGACGGCCGCGCCCGTGCTCAGGCCGGACCCGCCGGCGTCCGCGACGAGCGCGTCGCCCGGGCGCAGCGCCCGGCGCGCCGCGACCGCCCCGTAGCCGAGCAGCACGAGCGCGCCGAGCACGGTGACGACGACGGTGACGGTCCGGCTCGCGGCGATGACCGCGCCGACCCCCGCGGTGCCGACCGCGATGAGGACGACGTCCGACAGCGCGCAGATCGCCACCACGAGCCCGACGTGCTCACGCCGCAGCCCCTGCCGCAGCACGTGCGCGTTCTGCGCCCCGATCGCCACGATCAGCGCCAGCCCGAACCCACCGCCCGCGAGCGCCGCCGTCCATCCCATGCCGCGACCGTACGCAGCGGTCGACATGAACTCCAGCGACAGTTCCTCATGCACCGTTAGCGTGGCTTCATGCCCGACTGGGACCTCGGCCAGCTCCGTGCCCTCGCCGCCGCGGCGGACCTCGGCACGCTCGACGCCGCGGCACGCGCGCTGCACGTCACGCCGTCCGCGGTCAGCCAGCGCATCAAGGCGCTCGAGCAGCAGGTCGGCGCCGTGCTGCTGCGCCGCGAGCGGCCCGTGCGGCCGACCGCCGCCGGCGAGCCGCTCGTCCGGCTCGCCCGCCAGCTCGACGCGCTCACCGCCGACGCGACCCGCCACCTCGCCGACCAGCCGGTGCCGCACGTCGCCCTCGCGGTGAACGGCGACTCGCTCACCACGTGGCTGCTGCCGGCGCTCGCACCGCTCGCCGACCGGGTGGTGGTGCAGCTCGTCCGTGAGGACCAGGACCGGTCGGCGGCGCTGCTGCGCGACGGGTCGGTCATGGCGGCCGTCACGGCGGAGGCGGTCGCCGTGCAGGGGTGCGGCGTCGAGGCGCTCGGGGTGATGCGCTACCGCCCGTACGCGACGCCGGCGTTCCGCGACCGGTGGTTCGGCGGCGGCGCGACCGCCGCCGCGCTGACCGTCGCCCCCGTCGTCGTCTTCGACGCCGCCGACCGGCTCCAGGACCGCTGGCTCGAGCGCCGCGGCGCCGATCCCCTCGCGCCGCCCCGGCACCTCGTGCCCGCGTCGGCGGACTTCGCGACCGCTGTCCGGCTGGGGTTCGGGTGGGGCATGCTGCCCGACCAGCAGAGCGCCGACGACGTCGCGGCGGGCCGGCTGGTGCCGCTCGACGCGCGCGCGCACGTGGACGTGCCGCTGTTCTGGCAGCAGTGGTCGCTGCGGACGCGGGCGCTCGACGAGGTGGCCGAGCACGTGCGGCGCGCGGCGCGCGCGGCGCTGCGCTGAGGCTCGCGGGCGGTCGCTGCCGCGGTGGTCACGGTCGCGGTCAGCCGGCGGTGGTCGGCGCGCCGGCCGCCGGGTCGGCGGCAGGGTCCCAGTAGTCGTCGTCGTCCGCCGGGTCGTGGTGCGGCACCGCCGGGCGCGCGGCCGCCGGCACGTCGTCGACGACCTCGGGGCCGGCCGGCGCGTCCGGGTCCTCGACCACGACGACGAGCGTGACGTCGTCCCCGAGCTCGACGCCCTCCGCCCGGCGCGGCGCCGCCTTGAGCGGGACCCGGAAGCCGCCGTCCTTGGGGAAGATCGACGTGGTGAACGTGGTGGCGCCCAGCGTCACGGTGGCGGGGATGCAGCCCCAGCCGTACGTCACGCGCGACGCGACCGCGCGCAGGCGGTCCGCCTCGGGGTCGGGGAGGGCGACGAAGTGGTACGGCGCCGGCCCGCGCCACCAGATCACCTCACCGCCGAACCGCAGCTCCACCCGGCGAGCATGGCACCGCCCACCGACGCCGGGAAGCACCCGGTGGCAGGGACCCAGGGGTCAGTCCGCCGGCGCGCGCGCCGGCACCCCCCGGACCGGGACGTCCTCGGTCGGGACCCCGCGCTCTCCCAGCAGCGCGCGCAGCGCCCGCACCTCGTCCGCGAGCTCGGCGACCTGGGCGCGCGTGGCCGTCTGCTCCTGCTCGTTGTCGGCAGCGACCCGCTCGACCAACCACGACGCGATGGTCGCGGTGACGACACCGACGAGCGCGACCCCGCCGATCATCAGCGCCACCGCCACGAACCGGCCGGTCGTCGTCACCGGGTACCGGTCGCCGTACCCGACGGTGGTCATGGTCGTCAGCGCCCACCACAGCCCGTCGCCGACGTGCGTGATCGTGGCGTCCGGGTCCGTGCGCTCCGCCTCGGTGACGGCGAGCGCCCCGGTCAGGACGAGCAGCGCCACGCCGCCCCCGACGTAGGTGACGACGCGTCCGCGCAGCGTGCCCGCACCGGTGCGGTTCAGCACCGAGAGGACGGTGACCAGCCGCAGCAGGCGCAGCGGCCGCAGGACCGGCAGGACGAGCAGGACGAGGTCGAGCAGGTGCGCCCGGACGAACGCCGGCCGGTCTGCGGACAGCGCGAGCCGTCCCGCGTAGTCGACGCCGAAGAGGATCCACGTCACCGTCACGAGCGGCTCGCACACGCGCAGGAGTGACTCCGGCGCGCCGGGCCACGCGATCGGCACGGCGTACGCCGCGAGGAAGACGAGCGCTGCCACCGTGAGGGGGGTCTCGGCGCGGCGCTCCCACCGCTCGACCGAGGACATGGCGGTGAGGCTATCCGTCCCGCGCTGACGCGGCGGCTCCCGGCACCAGGCGTCGCCCGGACGGCGCACGACCGCCCGCGCCGAGGCGGTCGCGCGACACCCCGCACGGCCGGCAGCGAATGGTTTCAGGGCGTTCACCGGCGCAAGGTGTATCGGTACATTCCGACGGAACGCGGGCGTGCCCACGTCCGCGCACGCCGTCCGGCGACGCCGCCGGCCCGCGCTGGAGGGAGCGACCGTGCGACACCCCACCCCGACCCGAGGCCGACGGATCCTGCTGGCCGCCGCAGCCGCCGCGCTGGCCCTCGCCGGCCTCACGGCACCCGCGTCCGCGCTGCCCGGCGGCCCCGTGACCGCGGCCGCCACCGCGGGCTGCAACCGCCCCGCCGGCCTCGCGACCGGCGAGCACACCATCACGAGCGGCGGCCGCGCCCGCACGTTCCGCCTCGACGTCCCCGCCGGCTACGACCCGAGCCGCCCGTACCGCCTGGTCGTGGCGTCGCACTGGTGGCACGGCACGTCGTCCGACGTCGTCAACCAGGGCTTCTACGGGCTGAAGCCGCTCGCCGGCACCAGCACCGTGTTCGTCGCGCCGCAGGGCATCGACAACGCGTGGCCCAACACGAACGGCCAGGACGTCGCGTTCGTGGACGACGTGCTGCGCGCCGTCGAGTCCGCGCTGTGCATCGACACGACGCAGCGGTTCGCGACCGGGTTCAGCTACGGCGGCGGCCTCAGCAACGCCCTCGCCTGCGCGCGCGCCGACGTCTTCCGGGCCGTGGCCGTGCTCAACGGCGCCCAGCTCTCCGGGTGCGCGGGCGGCACGCAGCCCATCGCGTACCTCGGCTCGCACGGCGTCGTCGACGACGTCCTGAACATCTCCCAGGGCCGGGCGCTGCGCGACCGTGCGCTGCGCACCAACGGCTGCCAGGCGCAGAACGCGCCCGAGCCCGCCGCCGGCAGCGGCACCCACGTGCGCACCGCGTACACGTGCCGCGACGGCTACCCCGTCGTGTGGATCGCCTCCGACAGCGGCCACCAGTGGGACGCCCGGGACCGCGGCCAGCAGCAGTCGTGGGTGCCCGGCGAGGTGTGGCGGTTCTTCACGTCCCTGCCGTCGACGACGACGAGCCCGACGCCCACACCCACCGCCACGTCGACCCCGACGCCGACCGTCACGCCCACGCCCACGCCCACGCCCACGGTCACGCCCACGGCCACGCCGACGCCCGGCGGCGCGTGCACGGCCACCTACCGCACGGTCAACTCCTGGCCGGGCGGGTTCCAGGGCGAGGTCACCGTCCGCGCCGGCTCCCCCGCGACGTCGTGGAGCGTGACCTGGACCCCGGCGGGTGAGCGCGTCGACCAGGTGTGGAACGGCACGCTGACGACCCAGGGCGGGCCGGTCGTCGTCCGCAGCACCGCCTGGAACGGCCGGCTCGCCGCCGGCGGCACCGCGACGTTCGGGCTCCTGGGCAGCGGCACGCCGCCGACCCCGAGCCTCACCTGCACCAGCTCCTGAGCGCGCTCGGCCGCCGTCGACCTCGTCACCCCGGCGCCCACCTCGTCACTCCTCCGTGACGAGGTCGGGGCGGGGGTGACGAGGTCGACGTGCCGACGCGCGGCGCCGGTGTCGCGGACCGGCGTGCGGATCTTGACGGAACCCTGACGCCCGACCGCCGTCCCGGCGCCGCCCGCCGACCTAGCCTCGCTGCGTGCCCCTGCTCCGCCCCCGCCCGTCCGCGGGCCGTGCGGTCACCGGCACCCGGCGGGTCCGCGACGACGTGCACCGCCCGGGGCGCGTGGTGGTCGCCGCGTTCGCCGTCGGGCTGGTCGTCGGCACGGTGCTGCTGGCGCTGCCGGTCGCGCGCCGCGGGCCGGGCGGCGCGGGTCTGCTCGAGGCGCTGTTCACGGCGACGTCGGCGCTGTGCGTCACCGGGCTCGCGGTGGTCGACACCCCGACGTACTGGTCGCCGTTCGGGCAGGTCGTGATCCTCGCGCTGATCCAGGTCGGCGGGTTCGGGATCATGACGTTCGCGTCGCTGCTCGGGCTGCTCGTGTCGCGGCGGCTCGGGCTCGGTAGCCGCATGGTCGCGGCGACGGAGACGAAGACGGTCGGCATGGGCGACCTGCGCTCGGTGCTGCTCGGCGTCGCGCGCGTCACGCTCGTCGTCGAGGGCGTCACGGCCGTGGTCCTGGCCGTCCGGTTCGCGACCGCGTACGACGAGCCGCCGCTGCGTGCCGCCTGGCTCGGCGTCTTCCACGCGGTGTCCGCCTTCAACAACGCCGGGTTCGCGCTCTGGAGCGACAACCTCATGGGGTTCGTGACCGACCCGTGGGTGTGCCTCCCGATCGCCGCCGCGGTCCTGCTGGGCGGGCTCGGCTTCCCGGTGGTCCTGGAGGTCCTGCGCGAGCGACGCGGCGTGCGCCGGTGGAGCGTGCACACGCGGCTGACCCTGCTCGTGAGCGGCGTCCTGCTGGTTGGCGGCACGCTGTTCGTCACCGCCGCGGAGTGGGCCAACCCGCGCACGCTCGGGGCGCTCGACCCCGCCGGACGGCTGCTCGCCGGGTTCTTCGCGGCCGTCATGCCGCGCACGGCCGGCTTCAACAGCCTCGACGTGGGCGCGATGAACACCGGCACGCTGCTCGGCACGGACGTGCTCATGTTCATCGGCGGCGGCAGCGCCGGCACCGCCGGTGGCATCAAGGTCGGCACGTTCGCCGTGCTCCTGCTCGCGATCGCCGCCGAGCTGCGCGGCGACCCCGACGTCACGCTGTTCGACCGCCGGCTCGCGCCCGCGACCGTCCGCCAGGCGCTGTCGGTCGCGCTCGTCAGCGTCGCCGTCGTCGTCGCGTCCACCGTCGTGGTGGCGATGACCAGCCCGTACACGCTCGACCAGGTCCTCTTCGAGGTCGTCTCCGCGTTCGCGACCGTCGGCCTGAGCACCGGCATCACCGCGGACCTCGCGGCCGGGCACCAGCTGCTGCTCGTGCTGCTCATGTTCGCCGGGCGCGTGGGCCCGGTGACGCTGGCGTCGGCGCTCGTGCTGCGGCAGTCCCACCGGATGTTCCGGCGGCCCGAGGGGCGGCCGCTCATCGGCTGACGACGGCCGTCGGGCGCCGGACCTGTCGCCGGGCCTGTCGCCGGCACCTGCCCGGCCGGTAGCGTCCGGACGGTCGACCCCCTCACCGCCGGGAGCACCCGTGAGCGTCGCGTTCCTCGTCACCACCCTCGTCGTCGTCGCGACGCCCGGCACCGGCGCGCTGTTCACCATCGCCGCCGGCCTCGCGCGCGGCGCCCGCGGCAGCCTGGTCGCCGCGCTCGGCTGCACGCTCGGCGTGGTGCCGCACATGGCCGCCGCGATCACCGGTCTGGCGGCCCTGCTGCACGCGTCGGCGGTGGCGTTCCAGACCCTCAAGTACCTCGGCGTCGCGTACCTGCTGTACCTGGCGTGGCAGACGTGGCGCGACCGCACGCCGCTGCACGTCGAGCAGGACACCGCGCCGCGGGCCGCGCGGCAGGTCGTCCGCGACGCCGTGCTGCTCAACGTGCTCAACCCCAAGCTGACGATCTTCTTCTTCGCGTTCCTGCCGCAGTTCGTGCCGGCCGGCACGCCCGGTGCGACGGGGCGCATGGCCGTGCTGAGCCTGGCGTTCATGGCGGTGACGTTCGTGGTCTTCGCGCTGTACGGGCTCGGGGCGTCGGCGGTGCGCACGTACGTCGTGCAGCGGCCGCGCGTCGTCACGGCGCTGCGCCGGGGCTTCGCGGGCGCGTACGTCGTGCTCGCCGGACGGCTGGCGCTGCAGACCCGCTGAGGGACCGCCTCAGACGTCCCAGACGAGCACGCGTCCCGGGACGCCCGTCAGGGCGACCTCCGAGAACGTGACGCCCGTGAACAGCAGCACGTGGAAGCGCCACGCACCGTCGACGCGCCGCGGGACCACCTCGCACGTGCTGTCGCACTCGCACGCCGACTGGCCCACGTAGGCGTCGCCCCACGCGTCGAGCGCGGACCACGACGTCATCAGAGGGAGCACGTCTTCCTCGGGGACGTCCGCGTGCAGCGTGACATCGACGCGCACGACGGGACCGGCCAACACACCCGTCATGCGGGGCCACCACCGCCCGTCGCACCGGCGCACGTGGCGGACGTCGTCCACGACGAGGTGGGCAGCCCCTGCCAGCTCCGGCACGGGCACCGCGTCGCCGACGCGCAGGTCGGCCGTCGTCGTCCGCCCGCCGACGTCGAGGGGCACGGCGGGACGCCACGCCCAGGCGACGGCCGCGAGCAGGAGCAGGCCGGCGACGACGGACACCGTGGTGACGGAACGGGTCACCGGGGTCCGTCCGCCGGGTTCCTTCCCCTGCCACCGCGCGCTGTGCACCCGCACCTCCGTGTCCGCACCACCGACCGACGTCACGGTGCCACCGGGGCGAGTCCGCGCGGGCGCCGTCGGGGTGAAGGACTCGCGCAGACCTCGCGGCGCACCGGCCGCGAGGGGCCGATCTCCCGGAACGCCGAGCTCGCCAGGACGGCTCGAGGTCGCCAGGTCGACGTGGCGAGGTCGAGGCCGAGCCGGCGAACTCGGTGCCGGGGGTCGGGCGTCGGGCGTGCCGGTGGGAGCGGAGCGTGTCGGCCGGCAGGGCGGCGCGGCCCGCTCGCGCGGGTGTCACGTCCGCGGGGGCTGCGCGGTCGAGGGGGTGTCCGGACGCCCAGGGCGTGCGCCCGCACCCAGGAGGCGGTTCCCATGACGCGGATCGTGGTCGTCGGCGGCGGCTACGCGGGGTTCACGGTGGCGCGGCAGCTCGAGCGCCGGCTGCGACGGCGCGACGGCGTCGAGGTCGTGCTCGTCGACCCGCGGCCCTACATGACCTACCAGCCGTTCCTGCCGGAGGTCGTGGCGGGGTCCGTGGAGGCGCGGCACGCCGCGGTCGCGCACCGGCGGCACCTGCGCCGCACGCGGCTGCTCAGCGGCACGGTGACGCGGATCGTCCACGCGGAGCGGCGCCTGGCCGTGCAGCCGGTGGACGGCCCGGAGCTCGTGCTGCGCTACGACCAGCTCGTGCTGACGGCCGGCGCGGTGACCCGGCGGGTGCCCGTCCCCGGCGTCGCCGAGCACGCGATCGGCATGAAGCACGTCGAGGAGGCCGTCGCGATCCGCGACCGGCTGCTCACCGCGTTCGACCGCGCCGCCGCGCTGCCCCACGGCGCGGAGCGCACCCGGCTGCTCACGGTCGTGTTCGTCGGCGGCGGGTTCTCGGGCGTCGAGGGCTTCGCCGAGCTGCACCGGCTCGCCACCGACCTGCTCGCCCGGTACCCCGAGATCGGACGCGACGAGCTCGGCTTCCACCTCGTGGAGCTGAGCGGGCGCGTGCTGCCCGAGGTGGACGAGCGGGAGGGACGGCGGGTCGTCCGGCTGCTCGAGGACCGCGGCGCGTACGTCCACCTGTCCACCGGAGTCGTCTCCGCGGTCGACGGGGTCGTCGAGCTGTCCACCGGCGAGCGGCTCCCCACGGGACTGCTGGTGTGGACGGCCGGCAACGCCGCCAACCCGGTGGTCGCCACGCACACCGACCTGCCCGTGGACGCACGCGGCTACGTGGTCGTCCGCCCCGACCTGCGCGTCGGCGCGGACGACGCCCCCGTCGCGGACGCGTGGGCCGCCGGCGACGCGGCCGCCGTGCCGGACCTCGCGGTGCGACGGCCGGGTGCGCTCGCCGTCCCGAACGCGCAGCACGCCGTCCGGCAGGGCACCCGCCTGGCGAAGAACCTCGTCGCGGCGCAGCGCGGGCGACCCGTGCGGCCGTACGCGCACAGCAGCCTCGGCACCGTCGCGACCCTCGGCCTCGGCTCGGGCGTCTTCCAGTACCGCCGGATCGTGGTGCGGGGGTGGCTCGCGTGGGCGATGCACCGCGGGTACCACGTGCTCGCGATCCCGACGTGGGAGCGCAAGGTCCGCGTGCTCGCGGTGTGGGCGACGGCGGCGCTGTTCGGGCGCGACGTCGTCTCACTCGCGTCGGTCCAGCACCCGCGGCAGGCGTTCGTCACGGCGGGCGAGCCGGCGCGGGTCACGCGCGTGGCGTGACGGGCCGCACCGGGACCGCACCCCCGGCGGGGTGGACGCGCGGGTCAGGCCGCCGCCCACCCCGTCAGCTTGGCGGGGTTGACCTGCACGTACAGGCCCTCGACGCCGCGCTCCGACACGTCGAGCGTCACCAGCGCGAAGGGGCCGCCGGCCGTGACGACGAGCAGCGCCGGCCGCCCGTTCGCCTCGACGACCCGCAGCTCGCCGGCCGACCAGTACCGGTCGTGCACGCGCTGCAGGAACTGCGCGACGCGCTCGTGCCCGACGACGTCCTTGCGCGCGGCGTGCACCTGCCCGCCCCCGTCCGACCGTGCGACGACGTCCGCGGTCAGGAAGTGCTCGAACCGCGACAGGTCGCCCGCCTCCGCGGCCGCCACGAACTCCTCGACGAGCCGCCGGTGCGCCGCCGGGTCCGCGGGCGCGGCCCGCCGGGTGGCGAGGCGCTGCTGCGCGCGGCGGGAGAGCTGCCGGGCGTTCGCCTCCGTCAGGTCCAGCACCTCGGCGACCCGCTTGTGCGGGTAGCCGAACGCCTCGCGCAGGACGTAGGCGGCGCGCTCGACGGGCGTCAGGTGCTCGAGCAGCACGAGCAGACCCGTCTCGAGCGCCTCCGCGCGCTCGGCGCCGAGCGCCGGGTCGGCCGACGTGTCGACCGGCTCGGGCAGCCACGGGCCGACGTACGTCTCGCGCCGGGCCCGCGCCGACGTGGCGGCGTTGAGCGCCAGGCGCGTCGTGGTCGTCGTGAGGAACGCCGCCGGGTTGAGCACCGCCGCGCGGTCCGTGCCCTGCCAGCGGATCCACGCCTCCTGGACGACGTCCTCGGCCTCCGCGACCACGCCGAGCATGCGGTAGGCGATGCCGAACAGGCGGGGGCGGACGGCGAGGAACGCGGCGAGGCCGTCGTCGGCCGGGGCGTGCGCGTCGGCCGCCGGGGCCGGCGCGTCGGCCGCGGTGCGGGCGTCGGCCGCCGGGCCCGGGACGGTCGTCATGCGGTCACCGTAGGTCGGCGCGTCCGCGGCGGTCGACCCCCGCGGGGGCGTTCGCGCAACGGCCCCGGACCCGCCCGGGGCCGTCGCACCTGACGGGACGGTCACGCCGCGCCGACCCCCGCGCCGATCGACTCGGCGAACGTGACCCTGCCGCGCAACGACTCCCCGGCCGGCACGAGCGAGCCCTCGCCCATCCGCGCCCCGAAGTACGGCGCGTCTGCGTCGGCGACGACCTCGCGCGCGTCGCCACGGGCGGCGAGCGCTGCGCGGACCACCTCGTCGAAGCGCAGCCGCTCGGGGCCCGCGAGCTCCACGACGCCGTCCCGCGGCGCCCCGACGGCGACCTCCGCGACGACCCGCGCCACCTCCGCGGCGGCGACGGGCTGGAACGCGACCGGCGGGATGCGCACGACCCCGTCGACCGTGCACCCGTCGGCGATGAACGGCACGAACTCGTGGAACTGCGTCGCGCGGACCACCGTCCACGGCAGGCCCGACCCGCGCACGAGCTCCTCCTGCGCGACCTTCGCGCGCATGTACCCGGCCTTGATGCCGTCGGCCCCCACGATGGACAGGACCACGTGGTGCCGGACCCCCGCCGCCCTCCCTGCCTCGACGAGGTTCCGGGTCGACGTCGTGAAGAACGTCATCACGTCGTCGTCCGCGAACGACGGCGAGTTCGACACGTCGACGACCACGTCGGCGCCCGCGAGCGCCTCCGCGACGCCCGTCCCGGCGACCGTGTCGACCCCCGTGGCCGGGGAGGCGGCCACCGCCTCGTGGCCCTGCTCCTGCAACGTCGCGACCACCTGCCGGCCGATGAGCCCGGTGCCTCCGACGACGACGATCCTCATGACGGTGCCCTTCGTGACGGCCCCTCTCCGGGGCGTCGGCGCGGCGCACGGCCGCCTGACGCCCGTTCGACCGGGTCGGCGGCCCGTTCGTGACAGCCGCCGGCAGACCGGAGGGACACCGCTTGACGAGTCCCTATGTGTGCGCCATTGTTCATGATCAATAGCCAATGTGGAACGGAGCGGTCATGGACTCGGTGGTGCTCGGCGTCCCGTCATGGGTGCTCGTCGTCGCGACGGTGGCGGTGGTGCTGCTGACCGGCGCCGCGGTCCTGGTCCTCGACAGCCGACGTTCGTCGGCGCCGGCCGGTGACGCGCAGACGGCCGTGCGGCACGCCACCCTGACGGCCGTCGTCGCGCTCCTCCCGCTCGGCGTCGTCCCGGCCACCGCCGTGGCCGGCATCCTGGGCTCGTGGCCCGTCCTGGTCGGTCACGTGCTCGTCGCCGTCCCCTCCGCGTGCCTGGCCGTCTTCCTGCTGCTGCACGCGGTCGGCGAGACGACCTGGCCGCGGCCGACCGGCGCCGTGCGCGAGGCGTCGCTCACGCACCGCACCGTGGCCGACGTCGCACCGGCGGCGCTGCGCCACCTCGCGTGGTCGTGGGCCGCGCTCCTGGTGGCGTCGTGCACCGCCTTCGCGCTCGTGGCCGACGGCCCGCGCACCGTCGCCCGGCTGACCGGCGGCACCGACGCCTTCGTCGCGGCGCCGTTCCCCGGGTGGCTGTGGGGCCTGCCGGCGGTCGCGTCCGGGCTCGCGGCCGGCGCGCTCGCCGTGCTCGTCCTGCGGCTCGTCGCCGCGCGTCCCGCGGTGCCCGGTGTGACCGCCGCGTGGGACATGTGGCTGCGCCGACGCGTCGCGCGCCGCGTGCTGCGGGCCACGCAGCTCGTCCTGGGGCTCACGACGGCTCTCGTGCTCCAGGTCGCCGGGAGCGCGCTGGAGCGGCTGGGGCTCGGTGCGGGCTACGGCGGGTGGACGGCCGCCCTCAGCACGCCGCACGTCGTCGCCGGTCGAGTGCTCCTGACCGCGGCGCTCGTCGTGCTCGCGACGTCCGTGGTCGCGGCCCTGTGGCCGGCCCGCGACCGCGTGCCCGACGCGGTCCCGGGACGCGTCGTCGACGCCGCACCGGACGGGGTGCCGGCATGAGCCTCGCCGTCCGCATCGACGTCGGCTCGTCGACGCCGCACTACGAGCAGCTGCGCGCGCAGCTCGCGGCGCTCATCACCGCCGGCACGCTCGCCGACGGGCAGCGGCTGCCGACGGTCCGGGCGCTGGCGAACGACCTCGGCATCGCACCCGGCACCGTCGCCCGCACGTACCGCGACCTCGAGGCCGGCGGCCTGGTGCTCACGCGGCGCAAGGTCGGCACGGTCGTCACCGCGCCGGCCGCCGCGCTCGACCGCGCCGCCGTCACCGAGGCGGCCGCGCGGTTCGTCCGGCTCGCGCGCGGCCACGGCCTCGACGACGGGGCGATCAAGGACGCGGTCGCGGCCGCGCTGCTCGGTGGCGCGCCGACGCCGACGGGGGTCGCCGCGGAGGTCTCGGCGTCACCGTGACCCGAGCCGTCCTTGGCGAGCCACCCCGGGACGCGGCGCCATGAGAGCCGGCCCGGGGCGGCGGGGACCGTCGTCCTCCCCGGGCGTACGCACGCCGTGCGTACGACGTGCGTACGCCCGCGAAGAGAGCTCCGGTCCTCCGGCGACACGCGGGTCGACGCGCCGGCGGCGGCGGCCCAACCCGGCCGCCGGCGGTGGCGCGGCCCGCGCGGCGCCGGAGCGTCAGCGCGTCAGCGCCGACAGCACCTCCTCGGCGCGCGCGTCCTGGCCCGTGCGGCGCAGGAGGGCGACGAGGTCGTCGGCCGCCTGGGCGCGCGTGCGGCGGTCGCGTGCGTGGCCGAAGCCCTCGACCGCGGCGGTGAGGTGGGTGACGGCGTCCTCGGCGCGCCCGCGCGCGTCGTGCAGGCGCCCCGCCAGCCAGGACGCGTGCGCGGCGTCGCCCGGTGCGCCGACCGCGGCGTACGCCTGCGCGGCACGCACCGCGCGGGCGGCGGCCTCGTCGGTCCGGTCGTCGCCGCCGAGGGTCGCGAGCGCACGGGCCGCCGCGTCGTCGAGGTCCGCGAGGGCGTGCTGCCGCTCCTCCGCGCGCCGCTGCGCGAGCGCCGCCCCCGCGGGGCCCGTCGGCGGCTCGTCGCCGTCGGTCTCGAGCACCGGCCGGACGGCGTCCGCCGCCTCCAGGTACCCCGGCAGCTGCCCCGTCGCGGCGGCCGCCGGCGCCCACGCGACGAGCACCGGGACGACCTCGACCGGGTCGGCGGCGCCGGCACGCAGGCGAGCGACGGCGTGCGCGTACAGACCCGTGGCGGTGTCGTCGTCGCCGAGCAGCTGCGCGCACCGGGCCGCCTCCGCGGCGGCGTAGCCGGCGTCGACGAGCAGCCCCGCGGCCTCCGCCTCGGCCGACGCAGCGACGTACGCCTGCGCGGCCTCCTCGGTGCGGCCCTCGCCGACCAGCCGCTCGGCGCGGTCCAGGAGCGACTCTCCGGGTGCGGCGCCGGAGGGCCCGGCGTCGGGCACGTCGGCGGCAGGCGCGTCGGCACCGGCCGTCGTCGTCGGCCCCGCACCGGGCACCGCGACGACGTCGAGGTCGAGCGGCTCGTCCAGCGGCCGCGTCGCGCGCGCCGCCGCGAGCTCCGCCGTCATCGCCGTCGTGCCGTTGCGCAGGTCGAAGGCGGCCGCCAGCGGCTCCGCCTCCCCCACCGCCCACGCGTGCAGGTCCGCCAGCGTCGTCGCCGGCGCCCGCGTCAGCCGGACGGTCTGCCCGGCGTGCTCGGGGAGCAGGGCGGCGGTCGCCGCGACGACGCCCAGCAGCGCGTCCAGCCGCTCGCGGGGCGTCTCGCCCTCGACGAGCAGGCGCTCGTCCTGCTCGATCGCGCGGACCGTGCGCGTCACCGCACCGGCCCGCCCCAGCAGCACGAGCCGCCGCGCCCGCGCACCCGCCATCGCCCCGGTGGCGTCGGCCAGCGCCGCGACGGCCCGGCGGTGCGTCCGCACCGCGGCGTCCCGCTGCCCGAGGTCGAGCTGCGCGAGCGCCAGGTGCGACAGCATGTCGGCGGGCTCGGTCGCGCACGTGGCACCGGTCGCCAGCGTGTCCTCGACGAGCCGCACGCCCTCGGCGAGGCGGCCCGTGCGGAACAGGTGCGACGCACGGTCGCCCGGGTCGCACACCTCGCACTGCGAGTAGTCGTCCCGCGGCGTCGCGACCCACGCGCGGTACGCCTCCTCGACGTCGGCGGACCCGCGCCGCGACGCCCACGCGAACCGCGCGTACGCGACGGCGTCCCGGCCGAGCCCCGCGAGCGCGTACCGGCGCTCCATGTCGTCGAGCGTCGCGTCGATCTGCGCCGCCGGCACGGTCGGGAAGTCACCGAGGTGCCCGACCATCCACTTGAACGACCAGAACATGGCGTACCGGTCGGCGTCGTCGACGAGCTCCGGGTGCTCGTCGTACCAGCGGACGAGCTGCGTGAACGGCAGGTACGACCGCTCCACCTCGCCGCCCCACACCATCGACTCGACGAGCACGCACAACGCGTACGCGCGCGCCGCGTCGGGTCCCTCGGCCTCGACGAGGCGGACCTGCCGCTCGGCGGCCTGCGTGCGCGCGAGCCCGTAGGGCATGTCGCGGATGCGGGAGAGCTCGCGGTTCGCCTCGTCCAGGCTGCGGGTCACCGCTCCTCCTCGTCGTCGGTCGGGCCGCTGCCCGACGTGCCCAGCCCCGCGTCGAGGAGCACCGTCATCGCCGCGGTCATCGTGGCCGCGTCGTGCGCGCGCAGCGGCTCGCCCGCCAGCAGCACGGCCGTCACGTACATCGAGCGCAGGCCCGCCGCGACGACGTCGGGCCGGCCGGTGCCCACGAGCAGGCGGCGCACGGTCGGGTTCGTGTCGTTGAGGACGAGCCGCCGCGCGGCCGGCGCCGCGTCGCCCGTGAGCCCGGCGAGCACGCCGCCCCACAGGTCGTCGGCGGCGCCCACGGTGCGGGCGACGTCGCGCCGGTGCTCGTCGTCGCGGTCCTGCAGCAGCACGGCCGGCAGGTCGGCGGGCGCGAACCGGCGGACGACGACCTCGCAGTCGAGGTCGCGCAGGGCGGCGGACGCGGCGGCGAGCGCGTCGAGCAGCGCGAGCTCGCGCTCCGGCTCCACCGGGTCCAGGACCTGCGCCACGTCGGCGGCGCGCAGCGGGCGGACGTCCCAGCCGCGGCGTCCCGCGAGCCGGCCGAGCAGGTCGGCGTCGTAGACGTAGCCCGCGTTGACGACCAGGAGCCCCTGCGCACGGGCCACGGGCGCGACCCGGCGGTACTCCTCGACGCTCGTCGTGTGCACCACCGTGCCCGCCTGCGCGGCGACCTCCGTCAGCGTGAGCGGGCCGTCGGTCGTCTCGAACGGCAGCACCTGCGTCGCCAGGTCGAGCATCTCGTCGTCGACCAGCGCGAGCGACCGGATCGCGAGGTGGTGCGTCGCGACGAGCTCGCGGGCGAGCGCCGACCCGGACCGCAGCGTCGCCAGCGTCCAGTCGCGGACCTGCGCCGCGAGGGAGTCGCGCGCCACGAGCAGCGCCTCGTCGTCGTAGAGCTGCTCGCGCGACGCGGTAGGCCGCAGCCCGTCGGCGTCGACGACGCACCGCACCCAGAACGCCCAGTCGGGCAGCAGGCCCGTGACGCGGTCGCCGAGCAGCATGCGCTTGAGGTGCACCCGGTGGGTGCCGCCCCCGCCGGGCGGCACGGCCGCCGGCAGCACGAACGCGACGCCGGTGAGGCCCACGAGCGGGACCTCGAGGTCGAGGTGCGTCAGCGGCGTGAACCCCAGCGTCCGCTCGCAGTACCGCGCGAGCGCCTGCGCGCGGGCCGCGTCGTCGGGGTACGACGCCCGCCACGGCGGTGCCGGCTCGGTCACGCGGCGCCACGCGCGCCCGTCCGCACCGACCGGCACCTCGACGGCAACGTCGAGGGGCAGCAGCGCGCCGAACTCCTGCGCGAGCGTCGCCACCGTCGCCGGCTCCAGCCAGTGGTCCATGTCCTGCCGGGGCGCGAGGCGGACCGTCGACCCCACCGGCTCGTCCGCGGTGCGCGGCAGGACCGTCAGGTCGTACGTCCCGTCGGCGTGCCCGACCCAGCGGACGCCCGGCGCGTCCCGGTGCACCGCCGAGCGCGACTCCAGCTCGATGCGGTCGGCCACCATGAACGCCGACAGCAGCCCGATGCCGAACTGCCCGAGGAACTCGGCGCGCCCCACCCCGAGCTCGAGGTCCCGCTTCGAGCTGCGGCCCACCGTCGCGAGCAGCTCGCGCGCCTCGTCCGGCGTCAGCCCGACGCCGGTGTCGACGATCTCCAGGCCGCCGCCGTCGAGGGCCCGGAACCGCACGCTCCCCGGTGCCTCGGGCTCGTGGGCGCGCCGGGCCGTGACCGCGTCGACGGCGTTCTGCAGCAGCTCGCGCACGTACACGCGGGGGCCGGAGTACAGGTGGCGGGCGAGCAGGTCGACGACGCCGCGCAGGTCGACCTGGAACGCCTGCGCGGTGTCGCCGCCCGCCGCGGGGGCGGCGGCCGTCATCAGTCCTTCTTCTCGAGCTCCGCGCGCGCCGCGGCCGCGATCTCCGGGTACGCCTCGTCGAGGTGCTCGAACAGGGCCAGGCCCGTGCTGATCGAGCAGGCCAGGTGCGTGTCCAGCTGGTCGTCCGTCAGGCCGTGCTGGTAGTCGACCGTGTGCTCGGCGTACACGCCGACGTGGGCGTCCTCGGCGCGCACGTAGCCCTTGGGCCACAGCCGCTCGGCGTTCCACTCGTTGACCAGCCGCGTCACGGCGTCGAGCTCCGAGACCGGCACCGGCCGGTTCCAGCGGCCGCGCACCTGCAGGTACGCGCCGTTGTCACCGAGGCGGAAGAAGTAGAACAGGTGCCCGTCCCAGTACCCGCCGATGTCGCCGTCGTCGTCGACGCCGTACCGCATCTCGCGCCGCTCGAGCGTCTCCGTGATGCGCTCCTGCGTCAGCGGGGCCAGCGGCGTCGGCGCGTCGGGGATGTCGGTGGGCTTGGTGAAGAAGGCCATGGGTCCTCGTCGGTCGGGTCGGCAGGACGGCGGGCGCGGGGCGCACCGCCGCGACGAGCCTAGACCTGGGTGCTATGTCCCGTCTGCGGCGCTCACACGACCGGCGCAGGTGCGGCCCCGGACGTCATGGGCGGCGCCCGGCCGCGGTCACGGGCTCACCCTCGGAGCGCCGGGAGACGTCGCCCCGGCGACCCGTGCACGGCACGATGTCGAGAACTGCGCACCGGCTCCGCTCCCCCAGTGACGGGCCGCGGCACGCGCGGCCCACGACACCGGGAGGCGTCATGCCGAAGTACCTGCTCCTCAAGCACTACCGCGGTGGCCCCGAGCACCACCGTCCCGTGCCGCCGATGGACCAGTGGGCGCCCGAGGACGTCGAGGCGCACATGGCGTTCCTGCGGCACGTCGCCCAGATGCTCGAGGAGAGCGGCGAGTACGTCGACGCGCAGGCGCTCACGCCGGTGCAGACATGGGTGCGCTACGGCGGTCCCGACGCGGCGCCCGTCGTCACCGACGGCCCGCACCCGGAGACGAGCGACCTGGTCGCCGGCTGGTACATGGTGGACGTGGCGTCGTACGAGCGGGCGGTCGAGCTCGCGGCGTACGTGTCGTCCGAGCCCGGACCCGGCGGCACGCCGCTCTACGAGTGGATCGACGTGCGCGAGGTCATGTCCGGGACCCCCGCGGACGACTGACGGCCGTGGACGACGCGCCGGCCGTCGCGCCGGCACCGCCGGACGAGGGCGCCCTGCGCGCCCTCGTCCCGCGCGTCCTCGCCGGGCTGGTGCGCCGCGGCGAGGACTTCGACGCCGCCGAGGACGCCCTGCAGGAGGCGCTGCTCGAGGCGCTCCGGGTGTGGCCGGAGCACCCGCCGCGCGACCCGCGCGCGTGGCTGACGACGGTCGCCGTCCGGCGGCTCGTCGACGCGCGGCGCAGCGCCGCCGCCCGCGTCCGGCGGGAGGACGCCACGTGGGCCGAGCCGCGGCCGGGCACGGTCGAGGACGGCACCGTCGAGGACGGCGACGACACGCTGCTCCTGCTGTTCTGCTGCTGCCACCCCGACCTCGCGCCGGCGTCGCAGGTCGCGCTCACGCTGCGCGCCGTCGGCGGCCTGACGACGCGGGAGGTCGCCGACGCGTTCTGGGTGCCGGAGGCGACGATGGCGCAGCGCATCAGCCGGGCCAAGCGGACCCTGCGCGGGCGGCGCCTGGACCGCCCCGGCGACCTCGCCGTGGTCCTGCACGTGCTGTACCTGGTCTACGACGCCGGGCACGCGGGCCGCGTCGACGCGGCCGAGGCCATCCGGCTGGCCCGGCAGCTCACGCTCGCGACGGACGAGCCGGAGGCGCGCGGCCTGCTCGCGCTGATGCTGCTGCACCACGCGCGGCTGGCGGCACGGACCGACGACGCCGGTCGGCTCGTCCCGCTCGACCGGCAGGACCGCGCGCGGTGGGACACGGCGCAGGTCGCGGAGGGGGTCCGGGTCCTGCAGTCCGCGCTCGCCGCGCAGACCGACGAGCGCCCGCCCGGCCGCTACCAGGTCCAGGCTGCGATCGCGGCGCTGCACGACGACGCGGCGAGCGCCGCCGAGACCGACTGGCCGCAGGTGCTCGCCTGGTACGACGACCTGGTCGCGCTGTCGGCCGACCCGGTGCGGCAGGACCCGGCGGCCGTCCTGGGGCGGGCGGTGGCGGTCGGGCACGTGCTCGGCGCGGCCGCCGGGCTCCGCGAGACCGACCGGCTGCGCGGCGTCCTGGACGACCGGCACCGGTGGCACGCCGTACGCGGGTACCTGCACGAGCTCGCGGGTGACCTCCCCGCGGCCGCGTCGGCGTACGCCGAGGCGGCGCGGCGGGCGACGAACGCGGCCGAGCGCGACCACCTGGTGCTGGAGGCGGCCCGCGCCCGGGCGGGACGAGCGCGACCGGTGCGCTGAGGTGCCGGCCGCGGTCGCGGTCAGGCCGGCTGCGGTCCCGGTGCGTCGCCGTTTTGCCGCGCGCCGTCCTGCCCCGCGCGGTCCTGCACCGCGCGGACGAACGCGTGCGGCTCGGCGAGGAGGAACCGCCCGACCGTCGCGCCGGCGTCCTCGAGCTCGACGTTCGACAGGGCGCCGGTCGTCACGCGCCCGCGTGCCGCGTCGCTGAGCGGGACGTCGAGCGACGCGCCGAGCATCAGGCGCTCGAGCCGGTTCGGCGTGAAGACGAACCGCCGCCGGGTCAGGGTCAGCCAGCCGCCGGTCGGGCGGAACCGGCGCCGCCAGTTGCCCCGGCCCTCCCAGAGCACGACGTCGTCGGGGTCGATCGCGGGTCGCACGAACAGGTCCACACGTCCTCCCGGTACTCCGTACGGCCGGCTCTCACGCCATGATGAGCCACAGGGCCGCCACGCCCAGCAGCACCATGACGATCCCCCCGACGCGGACGACCGTCGGCGCCGACGGCTGCGCGGACCGCGCGTCGCCGCGCCGGGCGAAGGCCCGGGTGATCGCGTGCGGCGCCGACGCGAGGACCGCACCGCCGACGAGCAGGACGACCAGCCCCGCCCAGTGGATCGGGCCCATCAGCAGGCCCCCGCTCGCGCGTGCATCCGGCGCCCCCGCCGTCGTGGTGCCCGCGTCCCCGCGGCTGCCGTCCCATGCGTACCGCGGCGCGCGAGGCGGCGTCCACGGCGCGCGGCCCTTTTCATCCCCGGCCGTCAGCGCATGAACGACGGGCCGCGGCGCCGCCGCACGGCCGCGTACACGACGACGCTCGCGAGCAGCCCCACGGCCCCCAGGCCGAGCACCCACCACTCGTCGGGCCCGTCGGACACCACCATGACGACGGCGTAGGCGAGCGTCAGCGCGGCGAGCACGCCGATCAGCACCCGACCGGCGGCCAGTCGTCGTCGTCGTCTGCGTGCGTCGTCGTCCACGGCTCCCCCGTCGCCCGGCCTCGCGACCGATCCTCCCGGCCCGCACCCGCTCACGCCACCCTGCCGCGCCGAACCTGCCGTCGTGCAGCACGCCGAGCCGGTGACGCTGCACGACGGCCGGTTCGTCGCCGGGTGCCGGAGGCCGCGGGACGGGTCGCGTCGGCGAGGCGACGCCCCGTCAGGCGCGGCGGCGGCGCACCAGCGCCGTCACGCCGTACAGCGCCACGACCACCGCCACCAGGCCCGCCGTCGCGAGCAGCTGGGACCGCGCCGCCGCGTCGGTCGCCATGAGCACGACGACGCCCGCGAGCGCGGCGAGCGTCGCCCAGGTCAGCCAGGGGTACAGCCACATGCGCAGCTCGAGCGGGCGCCCGGCGGCGCGGGCCTCGGCCTCCAGGCGGGGACGCAGGCGCAGCTGGGCGACGGCGACGAGGATCCACACGACCAGCAGGGACGCGCCGACGGCGTTGAGCAGGATGCCGAGCAGCGCGTCCGGCAGCAGCCAGTTGAGCGCGACGGCGACGAGCCCGAGCACCACGGACACGAGCACGGCCACCCACGGCACGTCGCGGCGCGAGACGCGACGCAGCGCCGCCGGCCCGTCGCCCCGCCCGGCCAGCGAGAACGCCATCCGGGACGTGGCGTAGACGTTCGCGTTGAACGCGGACAGCAGCGCCAGGACGACGACGACCTCCATGAGCCGCGCGGCGCCGGGCAGCCCTGCCAGGTCGAGCACCGCGACGAACGGCCCCTCCTGCAGCGCGGGCGCGTCCCACGGCAGCACGAGCACCATGAGCGCGACGGAGCCGACGTAGAACAGCAGGATCCGCCACACGATCGACCGGGTCGCGCGCGCGACGGCCCGCTGCGGGTCCTCGGCCTCGGCGGCGGCGATGGTGACGATCTCGATGCCGCCGAACGCGAAGACGACCACGAGCAGCCCGGCCGCGATGCCGGCGACGCCCGTCGGCGCGAACCCGTCCGCGAGCAGCACCGACGTCCCGACGGGGTCGGTGCCGGGCAGCAGCCCGAGCGCGAGCGCCGCCCCCACCACGAGGAACGCGACGATCGCGACGACCTTGATCGCCGCGAACCAGAACTCCATCTCGCCGAACTGCCGCACGCCGACGAGGTTCACGACGGCGAACAGCGCGACGACGACGAGCGCGACGGCCCACTGCGGCACCCCCGGTGCCCACCCGGTGACGATCCGCGCGACCCCCGTCACCTCGACGCCCAGCACCATGACGATCGTGAACCAGTAGACCCAGCCGAGCGTGAAGCCGGCCCAGCGCCCCAGCGCCTCCTCCGCGTAGACGGAGAACGACCCGCTCGACGGCACGGCCGACGCCATCTCGGCGAGCATGCGCATGACCAGCACGACGAGCACGCCTGCGAGCGCGTACGAGACGAGGACTGCCGGCCCGGCGGTCGCGATGCCGACGCCGCTGCCGAGGAACAGGCCGGCGCCGATCGCGGAGCCGAGGCCCATCATCGTCAGGTGCCGCGTGCGCAGGCCGTGCCGCAGGACGGCGTCTGGTGACGTCGGCGTCGGGTCGCCGCCCGTCGGTGCGGCGGGGGCGGCGGGGTCGGTCGACGTCATGGGGTGCCTCGGTGGTGCGGGGGTGCGGGGCCGGACGGCCGACCGCCCACGGTAGCCCCGCGCGTCGAGGGGCTGCTCCGCGTGGGACGTCGCGCGCGTGCCCGTGGGCTCACCGCGGCGCGGTCACGGTCAGCTCGAGGACGCCGTCCGCGGCGCGGTCACGGTCAGCTCCAGGACGCCGTCCGCGGCGCGGTCACGGTCAGCTCCAGGACGCCGTCCGCGGCGCGGTCACGGTCAGCTCCAGGACGCCGTCCGCGACGCGGACACGCACCCCGCCGGGCGCGTCGACGAGCGCGTCGGCGCCGGCCGCGCGCAGGTCGTCCGCCGCGTGCGTGCCGAGCACGCCGACGACCCGCAGCCCCGCGGCGCGCGCCGAGCGCACGCCCTCCGGGGTGTCCTCGAGCGCGACCGCGTCGGCGGGCTCGACGCCCAGCAGCTCCGCGCCGCGCAGGTACGGCTGCGGGTCGGGCTTGCCGCGCTCGACGTCCTCGGCGGTGACGAGCACCTCCGGCACGGGCAGCCCCGCGCCGCGCAGCCGGGCCGTGAGGATCTCGCGTCGGCCGGACGTCACGCAGCCCCACGCGCCGTCGGGCACGGCCGCGAGCAGGTCGGCGGCGCCGGGCAGCGCACGGACGAGCCCGGCCGACGCGACGGACGCCCGCAGCGACGCGTCGAGCGCGTGCTGCCGCTCCTCGGGGGCGAAGAACTCCTCCGCGACCTCGGGCGCGCGCCGGGCCAGTGCGGCCGCCGCGACGGCGTCGGGGTCGGCGCCGAGCTCCTCGGCGACGGCGGCCCACGCGCTGCGCACGGCCTCCGCCGAGTCGACGAGCGTCCCGTCGACGTCGAGCAGCAGCGCACGGCAGATCAGGGTCACGGGGCCGGCGTCCATCCCCCGATCCCAGCACAGCCGCCCGCGCCCGGCCCGCCCTCCCCTCCGACGCCGCCCTCGCCGCCCCGACGCCGAGGTCGCCGGTCCGGTGCCGAGGTCGCCGGCCCGGGCGGGCGACCTCGACGTGACCAGGCGACCTCGGGGGTGGGCGAGCCGGGGTGGCTAGCCGGTGGACGGGGACGGCGTCGGTGCGGCGGCGGGGCGCAGCTGCACGGCCGTCGTCACCGCGACGAGCACGACGAGCGCGGCGGCCAGGCCCGGGAAGGCGACGGCCGCCAGGACCGGTCCGGCCAGCGCGCCGCCGACGGCTCCCGCCAGGCTCATCAGCGCGTCCGACACGCCCTGCAGCGCGGGCCGCCGGGCCGGCTCGACGGCCGTCACGACCAGCGCCGACCCCGCGACCGTCGACGCGGACCAGCCCAGCCCCAGCAGCACGAGCGCGACGACCACCGTCACGTGGGACTCCGACCCCACCAGCACGAGCACCAGCGACGCCAGCAGCAGCGCCTGCCCGACCAGCACCACGTGCCGCCGTCCCCACCGGTCCGCGAGGTGCCCGAAGACGGGCGACAGCGCGAACATGCCGGCCACGTGCAGGCTGATGGTCAGCCCCACGGCGGTGAGCGTCGCGCCGTGCCCGGTCAGGTGCACAGGCGTCATGCTCATGAGCGCGACCATCACCGCGTGGCTCAGGGCGACCGTGAGGACGGCCCGCCGTGCGGGGGCGCTCGCGCGCAGGACCCGGAGGCCGCCGACCGGGCGGGCCGGCACCGCGTCGGCGGGTGCGCGGGCCGCGTCGTCGGCGGCCGCCGCGAGCAGTGGGTCCGGCCGCAGCCCCAGCAGGTACACGACCGCGCCGGCGGCCTGCGCGACGGCCGCGATGACGAAGCCGCCGGCGAGCGCGGGCAGCCCCAGCGCACCCGCGAGCGACTCCCCCGGCTCGTAGAGGTTCGGCCCGACGACCGCCCCGACCGTCGTCGCCCACACCACGAGCGAGAGGTCGCGCGCGCGGGTGGCGGGCGCCGCGAGGTCGGTCGCGGCGAACCGCGCCTGCAGGTTGAGCGACGTCGCGGCGCCGAGCAGCAGGACGCCCAGCAGCAGCGGCACGAGGGCACCGGCCACGGACGCGCCCACGACGACGAGGCTGCCGAGCACCGCCACGAGGGCGCCGGTGGTCAGCGACACGCGCCGTCCCCGCCGCACCGCCAGCGTCGCGAGCGGCACCGACAGCAGCGCGGCGCCGAGGGTGCCCATCGTCGCGGACATCCCCGACCACGCCGGCGACCCGGCGACCTCGGCCACGAGCAGCGCGCCGAGCCCGAGCGCGGCGCCCGTGCCGAGGCCGCCCAGCACCTGCCCGACGGCGAGCACGCGCACGACGCGCCCCTGCAGGCGCCGCCGGTCCGGCGCCGTGGCGACGGGCGCTCCCGCCATGCGGTCCTCCTCGTCCGTCGACGCGTCCGCCGGGCCGCGTGCGTCGGCCGTCACGCGCGGTGCGCCGCGGCGTACAGGTCCCGCAGCAGCGCGATCTCCGCGCCGTGGTGCAGGACCTCCTGGTTCATCCACCACACGAGATCGAGGAACGGCATCTCGGCGTCGTCCCCGTCGGGGTACGTCGAGCGGCCGACCTGGTCGAGCGCGGCGTCGTCCGCCGTGGTGAGCGCGTACCGCCAGGCACCGGCGGCCGCCTCGAGCGCCGCGACGGCACCCGCCGCGTCGCCCGGGTACCGCAGGTCCCCCTCGAGGCGCCGGCGGTCCCCGACGGTGTGCTCGGCGCGCAGCTCGAGCATCTCGAGCAGGTGCGTCGTCCGCCAGGCGATGGTCGTCACCGGCGGCGGCCACGGGTGCGGACGCCCGCCGTCGCGACCCCACTCGCCCGCGCCGACGAGCACGGTCGCACCGGGCGCCGGGCCGTCCGCGTGGCGGCGGACGGACCACGCGCCGGGCACCGGCTCCCAGCGGTACTCGGCGTCGTCGAGCGGGACCACGTCCACGCGCTCGCCGTCGCCGCTGTCGACGACCGGGCCGCGCAACCGGTCGAGCAAACGCCCGACACCCCAGTCGTACTGGCGCAGCAGCGGGACGAGGCGGGGCGGCACGTCGGTCGGCGGATCGGTCGGCGCGCCGCCGGTGCGGCCCCACACGGGCCGGGCGGCCCCCTCGGTCACTGCGGTCCCCTCCGGCACGGCGGCCTCCTCGGCTCGACCCCGGCTCGCCGCCGGTGCGGCGCCCTCGACGCTACGACCGTCGCGCCGGGCCGGACAAGGCCGTCCCCGGCCGGGCGGGTCACGCCACGTCCACGTACACGTCCAGCCCGCCGACCTCCGTGAAGCCGAGGCGCGCGTAGACGCGTGCGGCGGCGTCCGTGTCGGGGTGCAGGTGCGCGACGCGTGCGCCCGCGGCGGCCGCGCGGGTCAGCAGCCACCCGGACACGGCGGCGGCGACGCCGCGGCGGCGGGCGTCCGGCAGCACCGCGACGCCGGCGAGGTAGGCCGCCGGGCCGGCGCGGCCGTCGGTGCGCAGGCACGACGCCGTGCCGACGGGCCGGCCGTCGAGCTCGGCGAGGGCGACCGTGCCGCGGTCGGACGCGAGCAGGGGACGCATCCACGCGGCCTCCACCTCGGCGTCGCCGTCGAAGGCGATGGCGTCGACGCGGGCGACGACGTCGAGGTCGGCGGGCGTCGCGGCGCGCACGACGAGCCCCGGCACGGCGGGCGCGGGGACGAGGTCCGCGGCGTGCAGCAGCATGAGCCGCTTGCGGAAGAGGAGGCGTCCGTGCGGCCACGGCGCGCCGGCCGGCACACGCAGGCCCCAGGGCGCGTCGCGGCGCGCGTACCAGGCACGGACGGCCTCGACGTCGACGAGGTCGGGGTCGGTGACGTCGCCGTTGTTCCACTGCGCGTGCGGGAGTCCGCTCGCCATCAGCCGCACGCCGGGGAGCTCCCCGACGGCACCGCCCGCGTCCGCGCGCAGCCGGCCGTGCTGCTCCCACGCGTCGGCGTGCGCCGTGCGCGCGAGCTCTGTCCACTCGAGCTCCGTGCGGTCGTGCCGTGTGGGCGTCGTCCCCGGGACGCGGCCGGGTGCGGAATAGGACACCCCCGCAGCATGCCGTCGCCCTGTCCACCGGGGCGTCCCTTTTTCGCGCCGCCGCCGACACTCGCGGACGCGACGGCAAAAGTTTCGCTAAAGGCTTCACGGGATTGTCCGCCGGTACGGCGCTCCCGACAGTGAGGACGAGCGCCGCCGGGGCACGTCCCCGCCGCGCGGGGAGCGAGAGTGTCGGCCTGACGGTGGGCCGACGACCCCGCCCCGGACCACCCCGGAGGGAGACCGCCCGTGACCACAGCACGCCGCCCGCACCGCACGGCGATCCGCTCGGCGCTCGTCGCGCTGACGCTGACCGCGCTGGCGACCGCGACCGTCGTGACCGACGTCGGCACGGCCGCGCCCGCGCAGGCCGCACCGTTCGCGTCCGCCGTCGAGAACGAGGGCGCCGACTGCGCCGTCCCCACGCTGCCCGACGCCGGCGCCCTGCCGACGAACGCGCAGCTGCCCGACCCGTTCCGCCGCCTCGACGGCTCGCGCATCGCGACGAAGGCCGACTGGCGCTGCCAGCGCGAGCTGACGCGCCGCCTGGCCGAGAAGTTCGTGTACGGCGAGAAGCCCGCCAAGCCGGCGAGCGTGACGGGCACGGTGACCAGCTCGTCGATCACCGTCACCACGTCGCACCAGGGCCGCACGTCGAGCTTCTCCGCGAAGGTCGAGCTGCCCAGCGGCACCGGCCCGTTCCCGGCGGTCGTCGTCTACGGCGGGTTCGGCGCCGACACCGCGGCGATCAAGGCCGCCGGCGCCGCCGTCATCAGCTACGACCCGTACACCGTGGGCCGTGAGGGCACCGGGCGCGCGAACAAGCAAGGCGCCTTCTACACGCTGTACGGCGCGCAGAGCCAGACCGGCCTGCTGATGGCGTGGGCGTGGGGCGTCAGCCGGATCATCGACGTCATCGGGCAGTCCGGGGGGTCGATCCTCAAGGCCGACGCCACCGGTGTGACCGGGTGCTCACGGTTCGGCAAGGGCGCGTTCGTCGCCGGCGCGTTCGACCAGCGCATCGCGCTGACCATGCCGATCGAGTCCGGCAGCGCCGGCGTGCCGATCTTCCGGGGCATCCCCGGCGAGGGCGCGCAGAGCCTGAGCAGCGCGTACGGCGAGCAGCCGTGGCTCGGCGACGCGTTCGGCACCTTCACTAGCAGCCCGAACCGCCTGCCGATCGACACCCACCAGGTCGTCGGCCTCGTCGCACCGCGCGGCCTGCTCATCATGGACAACCCGCACATCGCGAACCTCGGGCCGCGGTCCGCCAGCGTCGCGGCGCTCGGCGGCGCCGAGGTCTACAAGGCGCTCGGCGCGGGGCCGAACATCTCCTACTGGTCCGACGTGCAGGACGGCTCGCACTGCGCGAACCGGCCCGAGTGGCGCACGCCGATCCAGCAGCACGTGCAGAAGTACCTGGTCGGCACGGGCACCGCCGCCGGCGCCATCCGCATCTCGAGCCGCGCGCAGGGCCGGCTCGCGGACTGGGCGTCGTGGTCCGCGCCGACGCTGACCGACGGGCCGGGGACGCCCACACCGACCCCCACGGCCACGCCGACGGTGACGCCGACGCCGACCGCCACTCCGACGGCCACGCCGACCGCCACGCCGACGGCGACACCCACGGTGACGCCGACCGCCACGCCGACGCAGCAGCCCGGTGGCGCCTGCTCGGCGAGCGTCTCCGTGAACCAGTGGACCGGCGGGTTCGTCGCCACCGTGCGCGTCACCGCCGGGTCGGCGCCGCTCAGCCGGTGGACGATCACCACGTCGCTGCCCGCCGGCGCCGCGGTCACGAACGCGTGGAACGCCACGCACAGCGGCGGCCGCTTCTCGAACGTGGCGTGGAACGGCTCGGTCGCGGCCGGC
This sequence comes from Cellulomonas sp. NPDC057328, assembly GCF_042667215.1. NCBI lineage: Bacteria > Bacillati > Actinomycetota > Actinomycetes > Micrococcales > Cellulomonadaceae > Cellulomonas > Cellulomonas sp. NPDC057328. The sequence goes on from NZ_JBHUZW010000001.1 coordinate 134,142, forward strand.
CGGACCACCGAGTTCGGCTTCCAGGGCACGGGCAGCGCCACCGGCCTGACGGCCACCTGCACGGGCTGACCGCCGGCGGGAGGGGCGCGGGCCCCACCCCTCGCCCCGCACCTCCCGCCGAGCGCACCGCTCACCGAGCTCGGGGGTTCTGCCGTGAGTTCGTCACCTCTCCCCGACGAGCTCGACGCGCAACCACCGAGCTCGGCGACCGGGGCGGGGGTCTGCGGGTGCCGATGGGCTCTGTGCGGAGGACAGTGGTACCGGACGGGCCGTCCGGGCCCGGGGACGACCAGGGGGCGACGTGCGACACGCAGGACTCGCGACGGTGGCGGTGGTCGGGATCGCGCTGTGCGCCGGGTGCGCCGACACCCCGGCGCCCGGCAGCGGTGCGCTCGAGACGGTCACCGCATCACCCACGGACACCCCCACCGACCCGACGGCGACGCCCGTCCCGTCCCCCGTGCCGAACGTCGCGGAGACCTTCTTCCCGGGCGCGCCGCCGGACGTCGGTTCGGAGGAGATCGCCGTCACGCCGGGCGACGACCCGCGGCAGCTCCTGCTCGTCACGTGGGGCAGCTCGAGCTGCCCCACGCTGCCCGACGACGTCACGTGGGACGCCGCCGCGGACGTGCTGCGCGTGACGCTCACCGACGCGACGGCCTACGGCGACGCCCCTTGCACGGCCGACATGGCACCGACGACGAGCGTCGTCCAGCTGCCCGACGAGGCCCCCGACGCGGCCGAGGTCACCGTCGACGTCGCCGGCGCGCAGCTCCCGGTCGACTGACGCCGGCGCCCGTCCCGGCGTCCCGCACCCCGCACCGGGCCCCGCGCCCGACGCGTCCGCCCTCGCTGCTCGCGCGCCCGCGTCACGCCTCCGCGCGCACGTCCGCCGCCGCGAGCGGCACGTCGAGCCCGACCACGCCGAGCTCGACCCGCCGGATCCCGTCGGCCGGCACCGCGACGGACGCGCCGAGCCCCGCGGCGGTGCGCTCGCCCGTGCTCGACCACGTCCCGACGACTTCGCGCCGGCCGTCCGCGTCGACCACGACGAGCTCGTAGACGCCCTCGGCGAGCTCGTCGGCGGTGTACTCGCACCACCAGTCCAGCCGGGTGCCCCACCGCGCGGGCGTGAGGGTGAGGTCGGCCGTCACGCCGGACCCGCCGACGGGCGTCAGCGACACGGTGCGCGTGTCGGCGACGACGACGGCGGCGTCGCGGTCCGCCCCGACGACGGACGCGCCCCCGAGCCCGCCGACGGCCACGAGCCCCACGGCGGCGGCGGCGAGCAGCGTGCGCGCGCGCCGGCGGCGACGGCGTGCGGCGCCCGCGAGCGCGGCCAGCGGCACCACGTCGGCCCCCTCCGACCCCCCGTCCGGGTCGACCGTGGTCACGTCCGCGCCGGCGACGTCCCGCGGCACGGATCCCAGCAGCGCGGGCACGCCCGCGAGCTCGGCGACGGCCTGCCGGCACGCGTCGCACCCGCCGAGGTGCCGCTCGTAGGCGCGCCGCTCCTCGGGGGCGAGCGCGCCCAGCACGTACGCCGCGTCCCACTCGCGGTACGGGTCGGTGCCCGGTACGCCGGTCATGAGGACACTCCCTTCTCCTGCAGCGCGAGCCGCAGCGCGCGCAGCGCGTAGTGCATGCGGGACTTGACGGTGCCGGGCGGCACCCCGTGCTCGTCGGCGAGCTCGGCGACCGACCGCCCGCCGTAGTAGGCGCCGACGACGACCGCGCGGTGCTCGGGCGTGAGGCCCTCGAGCGCGTCGGCGACGAGCCACGCGTCGAGGACGCGCTGCGTGCCGTCGGCGGTGGGCGCGTCGGGGACGCGGTCGGTGGTGAGCTCGCGGCGGCGGCGGGCGCTGCGGACGTCGTCGACGACGAGGTTGCGCGCGACCGTGAACAGCCACGCCCGCACCGAGTCCTCCGCGCGCGTCAGCACCTCGGGGTGCCGCCACGCGCGCAGCAGGGTCTCCTGCACGACGTCCTGCGCGCGGGCGTCGTCGGTCATGCGGGCGACGTAGCGGTGCAGCTCGGTGGCGTGCGCGGCGTGGACGGCGCGCAGCAGCTCGTCGGCATCGGGGCTCATCGGGTGCGCGTCACCCCGCGGCCGGCGTGAGCGCGAGGTCGAACTCGACCGAGCCGGTGTCCTCGACCTTGACGAAGCCGAGGTCGGGCGGGGTGATGCCGTAGTCCTGGAACGTGACCGGCACGGCGCCGACGACCCGGACCGTGCCGTCCTCGGCGGCGACCTGCGCGTCGACGGTCACCTCGCGCGTGACGTCGCGGACCGTGAGCTCGCCGACGAGCCGCGCCGCGGTGCTCCCCGCGGTCAGCTCGGCGGGCTCGGTGAGCGTGAACGTCGCCGTCGGGAACGTGTCGACCTGCATCGCCGTGCCGCGGAAGAAGTCGTCGCGGCGCTGCTGGTCGGTCGCGATGCTCGCGACGTCGACCTCGACGGTGGCCTCCGTGAGCGCGCCGCCGTCGACGGTGAGCCCGCCGCCGACCTCCTCGGTGCGGCCGGTGACGGTGACGTCCTCGCCGCCCAGCACCTCCTCGAGCCGGTACCCGGCCCACGAGCCGGTGCCCACGGTCCACGCGCCGTCGAGCGACGCCGGGTCGGGCAGCCCGCCGTCCGCCGCGTCGAGCGTCGGGGCCGCCTCGGCGCGCACCGTGCCCGCGTACAGCTGCGGCCCCACGACCGCGCCGACGCCCACCAGCACCGCCACCCCGACCCCCACGCCCGTCAGCACCTTCGTCCGTCGCTGCATCGTCCCGCCTCCTGCCCCTGTCGTCGGTCCTCGTACTCCAGACGAGACGGAGGGGCGTGCGGTTCAGCGGCGGCGGGTGCGGGCGGTGCGCGGGCGGGTGCGCCGGCGGGTGCGCGGGCGCGTCGGCCACGGGCGGGGACGCCGGTGCGGCGCCCCCGCCCGCGGACCTCTCAGCAGGTGGCGTGCCCGGGGGCGCACCACCGGTGGGCGACGTCGACGACGAGCCGCGAGCCGGAGCCCGGACCGGCCAGCACGAACGCACGGAACGGCAGGCGGGCGCGCACGCCGAGCCCGATCGTCGTCATGCCCTCGAAGCTGCCCGCCCAGACCACGTCGCGGAACGTGGTGTACGACGACGTGTCGACCAGCCGGCCGCCCGACCCGATGAACCACGAGTCGGTGGGCAGGACGCCGACGCCGGCGAGGACCTCGAGGCGCGCCCCGCCGGCGACCGGCACGACGAACCCGGAGCCGTCCTGGACGACCTGGTCGACGTACCGCACGGACCAGCCGGTGAGCGGTGCGTCGACGTCGAGGACCAGCCGGTCGTAGCAGTCGTGCCGGCCCGCCCGCACGTCCGTGAGCGTGCCGGCGGACAGGTCGACCGCACCGCGCAGCTGGGAACCCCACGTGATGCCGCAGTAGGGGTGCGCCGAGGCGGTCGGCGCGACGAGCAGGTGGAGGCCTGCGAGGAGGACCAGGACCATCCCGGCCCGGAGGAGACGTGAACGCATGATGTGTGCCCTTCACCGAGTGCCGTCGGTCGTGCACGCGGACGCGTGCGTGACGCCGCGGCGCGGCCGGCGCCCGCCCCCTCGCGGTCGCCGCACCCCACCATCGGCGCGGACGGTGGACGTGCCACGTCGTCAGGAGCGCGCGACGACGGCGGGTGATACCTCCGGGGTCGCGCGACCGGGCCGGGCACCCCGCGGGGTGCCCGGCCCGGCGCTGTCTCGGCGGGGCGGCGCAGCCCCGCGTCAGCGCCACCCTCACGAATGAGGTGGGTCTTATAAA